>JAVFAQ010000012.1:0-19340 GCA_034002325.1 Flavobacteriales bacterium
GCTTCCTCATCTACCAGGACATCGTACACCGCCCGCTCTCCAGCCCGGTGGAGCTCACCCTGCGCTTCGCCATCTTCGAGACCGGCAGCTACGACGCGCGCATCTATGCCTACGAGAACGACATGATCGGCGTGTTCTCCAGCCCCGCCTACTACGGCCGCGGCACCCGCTGGTACATCATGGCCCGCGCCACGCCCCTGCGCCGGGTGGACCTGTGGGTGCGCTACGGCGCCTGGACCTACCGGGACCAAAGCAGCATCAGCAGCGGGCTGCAGGAGATCGCCGGGAACGTGCGCAGCGATGTGAAGGTGCAGCTGCGGTGGCGGTTCTGAGCGGGAGGGTGTTGTTCTCCGGAGACCACAGGGACCGAGGGCACGGAGAGCGCCGTGCAGCTTCACCTCGTTCGCGATGAGGGTTGCGGGTCGCCCTTGTACGTTCCGCTTGGAGCTCGTCTTTTAGTTGAGACTTGAGCCTTGAGACTTGAGACTTGGACCTTGGGCCCCACCTCCACTCCCCTACGCTCCCCCGGATTTCCGTGGGCCGGTCCGTCCACAAACCGTGATGCGCGGCCTTTGTGCGCCGGGGACTTTTGTACGGTCGAAGTGACCGTAACACCCGATCCCCTGAGCCATGCGACCGATCCTCCTCCTTGCCGCCCTGCTCGCCACGCCCCTGGCCGGGCACACGCAAACGGTGCTCGCCTCCGCCGGCACCGGCCACGCCGCCGCCGGACTGCGGGTGGCGCATACCGTGGGCGAGGCCGTGATCGGCACGTTCACCGGCGATGTGGCCCTGCACCAAGGCTTCCATCAACAGACCACGGTGACCACCGCCGTACACGAGGCCGCCCCGCCCCTGCTGATGCCCCCGCACCCCAACCCGTTCACCACCGGGGTACGCCTCACCGCCCTCGAAGCGCTGCACGGCGTCTCGGTGCTCGACGTGCATGGCCGGTCGCTGCACCACCACGGCCCCGTGCCCGGCCACGCCACCATCGAACTGGACCTCGCGCACCTGGCCGCCGGCACCTACGTGGTGATGGCCCGCGCTGCACGCACCGGCGCCACGCACGCCTTCCGCATCATCAAACCCTGATCACGCCCACCAACACCCGCAACGATGCACAAGCCCATCCTCCTCACCCTGCTGCTCGCCGCCATCGCCCTGCCCGCCGCCGCCCAAGTGCCCGACGGCATCAACTACCAGGCGGTGGTGCGCGACGACGACGGCGCCCCGCTCACCGACCAGAACGTGGGCTACCGCTTCACCGTGCTGCACGGCAGCGCCAACGGCACCGCGGTGTTCACCGAGACGCACGCCGCCGCCACGGACGACCGCGGCCTGGTACACTTGGTGATCGGCCAGGGCAGCGGCGGCGGCGCCCTCACCGCCATCGACTGGGCCAACGGGCCGTACTTCCTGGAGGTGGCCGTGGACCCCGCCGGCGGCAGCAACTACCAGCCGCTGGGCACCACCGCCCTGCTGAGCGTGCCCTACGCCCTGCACGCCCACACGGCCGCCGTGGTGGACGATGCCGATGCCGACCCCGCCAACGAGATCCAGTCGCTGAGCCTCACCGGCCAGGCCCTGAGCATCAGCGGCGGCAACACCGTGCAGCTGCCCGGCGGCGGCGCGCCCGAGGCGCTGGCCAAGGCATGGGTCCACTTCCCCGCCACCGGCACGCCCAACCTCGCCTTCGACGCCTGGAACGTGAGCAGCACCTCGGTCACCGGCACCGGCGTCCGCCAGATCGTGCTCCCGCCCGGCCTCTTCTCCCCCGCCACCAACCCGGCCATGGTGTGCCAGCTCCGCAACGACCTCGCCCCCGGCTTCTGCACCGCCGTCTCCTCGGCCAACCCCTCGCAAGTGACCGTGCGCACCTTCAACGCCAACGGCACACCGGCCGACAAGGAGTTCAGCCTGGTGATCTTCGGGCGGTAGGTGGGGGCGGCAACGGTGGGTTTCCGGAGGTCATCGTGCCGACCTTCGGAAGCCCGCATTGCCCGCGATTGGATACTTTGTCCGGCCGATGCCCGTCCGGTATCGCCTTGCATCGCATCCATGTCCCATGTCCCATGACCCCGAAGCCGCACTGCTCGGCTTGTTGAACGAACATCCTTCCTTGGGCAACGCCAAGGCCCGCCAGCTCTTGGGACTGGACGAGACCACCTACGAGAGCCTCAAGGCCCGCCTGCTGGCCCAGGGCCTGATCGCCACGGGGCGCGGGCGGGGCGGAAGCATCCGGCTGGTGCCTTCGACAAGCTCAGGCACCGCCGGGTCAATGACAGCCTCCGCAAGCCCGGTGCCCAAACCCAGGCCGCGGCCTGAGCTTGTCGAAGGGAACGGCCGCGCCGCCAAGCCCCAGGGCTCCGCCTTCGAGCAGGCCTTCCGCAACATCGACGACATCCTTTGGAAGGAGGCCGGCTGCAGCAACGAGCTCGACTACACCGAGCAGACCAGCTGGATCATCTTCCTCAAGTACCTCGACGACCTGGAGGCCACCAAGCAAATGGCCGCCGAACTGAAGGGCGAACGCTACACGCCCCTGCTCAACGACGAATACCGCTGGCCCGTGTGGGCCTGCCCCAAAGGCGCCGATGGCAAGATCGATCATCATCAAGCCCTCACCGGCCCCGACCTCGTGGACTTCGTGGACCGGCAGCTCTTCCCCTACCTGAAGGGCTTCAAGCAGCGCGCCACCGGCCCCAACACCATCGAGTACAAGATCGGCGAGATCTTCGGCGAGCTCACCAACCGCGTGAAGAGCGGCTACAACCTGCGCGAGATCCTGGAGGCCGTGGACGCCCTGCACTTCCAGACCAGCGAGGAAAAGCACGAACTGAGCGAACTCTACGAGGCCAAGATCCAGCGCATGGGCAACGCCGGGCGCAACGGCGGAGAGTACTACACGCCGCGCCCGCTGATCCGCGCCATCGTGCAGGTGGTGGACCCGCGGATCGGCGAAACCGTGTACGACGGCGCCGCGGGCAGCGCGGGCTTCCTCTGCGAGGCCTTCGCGCACATGCAGGCGCAGGCGAAGCGCACCAGCGACCATGAAGTGCTGCAAACACGCACCTTCTTCGCCAAGGAGAAAAAGGGCCTGGCCTACATCATCGGCATCATGAACATGATCCTGCACGGCATCGAGGCGCCCAACATCGTGCACACCAACACGCTGGCCGAGAACCTGCAGGACATCCAGCCCAAGGACCAGCGCGACGTGGTGCTGGCCAACCCGCCCTTCGGCGGCAAGGAGCGCAAGGAGGTGCAGCAGAACTTCCCCATCAAAACGGGCGAGACCGCCTTCCTCTTCCTCCAGCACTTCATCAAAAGCCTCAAGGCCGGTGGCCGCGCGGGCATCGTCATCAAGAACACCTTCCTCAGCAATACCGACAATGCCAGCATCAGCCTGCGGCGCAAACTGCTGGAGGACTGCGACCTGCACACTATCCTGGACATGCCGCAGGGCACCTTCCAGGGCGCGGGCGTAAAGACCGTGGTGCTCTTCTTCGAGAAAGGGCGCCCCACGCGCCGCATCTGGTACTACCAGCTGGACCCCGGCCGCAGCCTGGGCAAGACCAATCCGCTGAACGAGAAGGACCTCGCCGAGTTCGTGCAACTGGCCAGGACCAAGGGCGAGAGCGCCAACAGTTGGAGCCGTTCGGTGGCTGAGCTTGTCGAAGCCACCGACACCTACGATCTGAGCGTGAAGAACCCCAACCGCGCGGAGGAAGCCCCGCTGCGCGAACCGAAGGCGATACTGGAGGAGATGCGCAAGCTGGATGCACGGACGAAGGAGTTGTTGGACAACATCATGGGTGTCATCGGATGATGTGGGAGAGGAGGCGCCTAGGTGACGTTGTGTCCGTTGTCCGCCGGATCAACAGCGAAAAGGCCATGCCTTACGTTGGCATGGAGCACATCTCATCAGGTACAGGTGAGTTCCTGGGCGAACTCACACCCACTATGGTTAAGAGCAATACGTTCATATTCGAGCCAGGTCATTTGCTGTATGGCAGACTGCGCCCATACTTGAACAAGGTGCTATTACCTGACTTCAGCGGCCACTGCTCCACGGAAGTATTCCCGATGAAGCCGAGTAGCGAGGTTGACTCGCGGTTCCTCTTCTATTGGATCACCTCAGAGCCGATAGTGGATCGTATTAACGCGACATGTACAGGAGCACGGATGCCGCGAGCTAACGTGGACGAGGTACTTGACTTCGAAATCCCTCTCCCCCCACTCCCCGAGCAGCAGCGCATCGTTACGAAGCTGGATGCAGCCTTTGCGGCGCTGAGCGAAGCCCAAGGGCACGTGGAGCGCAACCGGGCCAACGCGCGGGAGCTGTTCGAGAGCTACTTGAATGGGGTGTTTGAGGGGAGGGATGGCCAAAAGAAGAGGAAGGTGAAAGACCTCTGCCATGAGGTGACTGTTGGTCACGTTGGGCCAATGGTGCAACACTACAAGCAGAGCGGCATACCATTCCTGCGATCGCAGAACATCCGTCCGTTCCGGGTTACAACCGACAATCCTGTCTTCATCGATGAGAAGTTCAATGCCACTCTCAAAAAGTCCGAATTGCACCCCGGTGATCTGATCATTGTACGGACGGGCTACCCGGGAACTGCGGCAGTGCTTCCTGATAGCATGCCAAGGGCGAACTGCAGCGATATGGTGATCATGAGAACAGGACCGGACCTTGATCCGAATTTTCTAGCTGCGTTCTTCAACTCACGTATCGGAAAGCAGCTTGTCTTGGGGCGTTTGGTGGGTGCTGCTCAGAAGCACTTCAACATCACTGTCGCACGTGAGGTTGAGCTTTCGGTGCCGCCCGTTGGTGAACAACGGAAGCTCGTCGAAGCAATAAATGAGGTTCGCATCGAAACCGAGAAACTCGAAACCACCTACGCGCAGAAGCTCACGGAGCTGGAGGGCTTGAAGAAGGCGGTGCTTGGGGCGGCGTTCAGGGGGGAGTTGTAAGAGCTTCAGCATCTTTGGAGAGCAATGAAGACCGCCATCGAACTGTTCGAGGAGCTGAACGCCCAGGATGAATCCACGCAGGTGGAGGCCAAGGGTGCGGGGCCGATCAACCACTCGGTCATGGAGAGCGTGTGCGCCTTCAGCAACGAACCGGACCTGGGCGGTGGCTACATCCTGATCGGGGCCAAGCGGGACGACTTGGAGCTATTCCCGTCTTACACAGCCGAGGATGTCGGCGATACGGACAAGTTGCAGAGCGATCTGGCCACACAGTGTGCCAACAGTTTCAATGTGCCGGTAAGGCCGCGCATGGAGGTGGACCAAGTGAACGGGATGAATGTGCTGGTGGTGCGGGTGGACGAACTGGCACCGGGCCAGAAACCACTGCACTTCAAGCATGTGGGGCTGCCGGGTGGGGCCTACCGGCGCATCGGCCCCACGGACCACCGGTGCACGGAGGATGACATGCCGCTGTTCTACACGGACCGCGAGAGCTATGACCGCACTGTCCTGAAACGAACAAGCCTGCGGGATCTGGACCTGAATGCACTGGGCATGTACCGCACCTTGCGAGGTCGTGTGAACGCCGCTGCTGAAGAGTTGGCATACGACGACCCCGAATTGCTGCTCTCCTTGGGCTGCCTGGATCCGGTGGGTCGAGAGCACCTTACCGTTGCTGGCCTCCTGCTTTTCGGGAGCAGTGCCGCCTTGCGCCGCGAAATGCCCATGGTGCGGGCCGATTACATCCGTGTACCCGGTACCGAATGGGTGCAGGACCCCGATGACCGCTTCCGCTCGGTGGACATGCGCGGCCCCTTGGTCAGCATGGTCTATCGCCTGGTGGATGCGGTGTTCGCCGACCTGCCCAAAGGCTTTCGGCTGGAAGAGGGCCAGGTGCAGGCCGACAGCACGGGCCTGCCGGTGAAGGCGCTGCGTGAAGCTGTCGTGAACGCCCTGATGCACCGCAGCTATCGGGTGCATAGCCCCGTGCAGGTGATCCGCTACGACAACCGCATCGAGATCCGGAATCCCGGCTATTCCCTCAAGGCGGAGGATCAACTCGGCAACCCGGGGTCAAAGCAGCGCAATCCCACCATCGCGGCCGTCTTCCATGAGACGAACCTGGCAGAGACCAAAGGCACGGGTATCCGGGCCATGCGCCGCTTGTTGGAAGAGGCGCACCTGGCCCCTCCGACCTTCGAGAGCGACCGCGTACAGGACCAGTTCACGGCGCGTTTGCTGTTGCATCACTTCCTGAGCGAGGAAGATCTGGCATGGCTGAAGTTCTTCGACAACTACGAATTGAACGACAACCAGAAGCGTGGTCTGATCATGCTTCGGGAGATCGGTGCCATCGACAACTCCAGCTACCGGCAACAAAGCGGGGTGGATACCCTTGCGGCGAGCCAGGAACTACGGACCATGCGCGATGCCAGGCTGCTGGAAATGAAAGGCAAAGGCAGTGCGACCTACTACGTGCCCGGATCGGTATTCCCCATGCATGTGGACAGCAAGCGGGAGTCAGGGCCGGAGGATAAACTCAGCCTTGGGGGAGCAAACAAACAACCCCTGGCCACTAAGACACCACCTCCAGGCCTTAAGACACCAGCTCGGGGCCTTAAGACACCACCTCGGGACCTTAAAGCACCACCTCCGGGCCTTAAGACACCACCTCGCTCAACCACCACGGGGGGCGAGCTCGACAGGGAGGTACTTCTTGAAGCTCTGGGCATGGGCTTGAGGGAGCGGCTGGAAAAGGTCGGTCGCCGCACTGCCGACAAAGCCTGGATCGAAGACCTGGTCGTGGACCTATGCCGGGACCGCCCGTTCCGCAAGGAAGAACTGGCATTGCTGTTCAACAAGCGGGAACACTACTTCCGCACCAAGTACATCAATCGGCTCGTGCAACTGGGCCGGCTGAGGTACCTGTACCCCGAAGTCCTGAACCACCCCGAACAGGCTTACGTTGCCACCGGAAAATGAACGAAGCCGAAACCCGCGCCGAACTGATCGACCCCGCCTTGCGCGAGGCGGGCTGGGGCGTGGTGGAGGGCAGCCGGGTGCGGCGTGAGTTCAAGATCACCCTGGGGCGTTTGCAGGGCGCTGCCGGGCGGCGCAACGCGCCCGACATCGCGGACTACATCCTGGAGTACCAGGGCCGCATGGTGGCCGTGGTGGAGGCCAAGAAGGCCAGCGAGCCCGTGACGCAGGGCCTGGGCCAGGCCAAGAAATACGCTGACAAGCTGAAGCTGCGGCATGCCTTCAGCACCAATGGCAAGGGCATCTACCAAGTGGACATGCTGAGCGGACGAGAGGGCGATGTGGCGGCATGGCCCACACCGGACGAGTTGTGGGGCGTACTCGCGAACGGTACCGGGCCTTCCGCCGGTATTTCCGACGACCCGGAGGTCGGCGGATCCGGCTGGGTGGAGCGCTTCGGCACCATTCCCTTCGAGGACAAGAGCGGTACATGGCAACCGCGCTACTACCAGGACCTCGCCATCGCGCGGGTGCTCGACACCATCGCTGAAGGCCGCGAACGCATCCTGCTCACCCTGGCCACCGGCACGGGCAAAACGGCCATCGCCTTCCAAGTCGCGTGGAAGCTCTTCCACGCCCGGTGGAACCTGCGCCGCGACGGGCAGCGCCGCCCGCGCATCCTCTTCCTCGCCGACCGCAACATCCTCGCCGACCAGGCCTTCAACGCCTTCAGCGCATTCGCCGATGATGCCCTGGTGCGCATCGATCCGGACAGCATCCGCAGGAAGGGCCGCGTGCCCACCAACGGCAGCGTGTTCTTCACCATCTTCCAAACCTTCATGTCGGGGCCGGGCGATACCCCGTATTTCGGGGATTACCCGGCGGACTTCTTCGACCTCATCATCATCGACGAGTGCCACCGGGGCGGGGCCAACGACGAGAGCACCTGGCGCGCCATCCTGGAATACTTCAGCCCCGCCGTGCAGCTCGGCCTCACCGCCACGCCCAAGCGCGACGTGAACGCCGACACCTACCGCTACTTCGGCGAGCCGGTGTACACCTATTCGCTGAAGGAGGGCATCAACGACGGCTTCCTCACGCCCTTCAAGGTGCGGGAGTACCGCAGCACGCTGGACGATTACACCTTCGTGGGCGATGATGAGGTGGTGGAGGGCACGATCGAAGCGGGCACGTACATCAGCGAGGACGAGTTCAACGTGACGGTGGAGATGAGGCAGCGTGAGGCCCACCGCGTGCGCACCTTCCTGGAAGCCATCCGGCCGACGGAGAAGACGCTGGTGTTCTGCGCGAACCAGCCGCACGCCCTGCTGGTCCGCGACCTGATCAACCAGTACAAGACCAGCACCGACCCGAACTACTGCCACCGCGTGACGGCGAACGATGGGAAGATCGGCGAACAGCATCTGCGCGATTTCCAGGACAACGAGCGCAGTATCCCCACCATCCTCACCACCAGCCAGAAGCTGAGCACCGGCGTGGACGCGCGCAACGTTCGCAACATCGTGCTGCTGCGCCGCATCAAGAGCATGGTGGAATTCAAGCAGATCATCGGCCGGGGCACGCGCCTGTACGATGGCAAGGATTACTTCACCATCCACGACTTCACACGCAGCCACGAGCTGTTCCGCGACCCGGCATGGGACGGGGAGGAGATGGACCCCACGCCACCGAAAGGACCGAAGGGGCCAAAGCCCTATCCCGAACCGCCGGACACGCCGCCGGAATCCATCCCCGCTGACCCGCGCCCGCTGGTCCGCATCAAGCTGGCCGACGGCAAGGAGCGCCGGATCCAGCACACGGTGAAGACCAGCTTCTGGGGCCCGGACGGAACGCCCATTTCAGCCGAGGATTTCATGCGCCTGCTCTTCGGCGAGCTGCCGCGCCTGTTCAAGGATGAAGAGGAACTGCGGACGCTTTGGGGCCGGCCCGATACCCGCCAGGCCCTGCTGGATGAACTGGCCGGGAAAGGGTTCCCGATGGCCCAGTTGGTGGAGCTGCAACGGCTGATCGATGCGGAGAAGAGCGACCTGTTCGACGTGCTGGCCTACATCGCCTACAACACCCCGGCACAGGAGCGCACGGCAAGGGCCGCGCAAGCGCGCGCTTCCTTCGATCGGTACGACGACGGGCAGCGCGCCTTCCTGGACTTCGTGCTACGGCAATACGTGCAGGCCGGGGTGGAGGAGTTGCAGCCGGACAAGCTGCCGGTGATCCTGCAGTTGAAGTACCGCTCCATTCCCGATGCCATGCGTGAACTGGGCGATGTGGCCCGGATCCGCAGCACGTTCGTGGATTTCCAGCAGTGGTTGTACCGGTAGGCCTTCAGCCCGGGAAGCTGATGCCCGCCTCGTGGCGAAGCTCCCCCACCCCATCTTTACCCCATGCAGCACATCTTCCACCCCACCGACCTGGGCGCGGGCAGCGAGACGGCCTTCGTCCATGCCTTGCGCATCGCCACCCTGTTGCGGGCGCAGCTCACCATCATGCACGTGGCGGACGAGGACCAGGTGGAGGACGTGGTGCTGCCGGGCGTGCGGGCGCACCTGGCGCGGTGGGGCCTGCTGGCCCATGCGGACGACATGGCCGGGCTGGAGGCCCTGGGCGTGGGCGTGCGCAAGGTGGTGGCCGGCGGCAGCGGCACGGCCGGGCCCATCGATGCGTGCGTGCGCCACATCGCCACGCACCCCACGGACCTGATCGTGCTGGCCACCCACCAGAAGGCCGACCGCATCGGCTGGGTGCAGGACCGCGTGGCCGAGCCCATTGCGCGCGAGAGCGGCAAGCCCGCCCTGTTCCTGCCGCACGACCGGCCCGGCTTCGTGCATGCGCAGAGCGGCGTGGTGCGCCTGCGCCGGATCGTGGTGCCCGTGGCCGATGCGTCCGCGGCCGCCCCCGCCGTGGAGGCCGCCGCCCGCATGGCCGCGCTGCTGGCCGATGCCCCGGTGACGGTCCACCTGCTGCACGTGGGCGAGGCCGCCGGCGCGCCCCGGCCCCCCACGCCCGCGCACCCGCTGGTCACCTGGGCGCACGTGACGCGCACCGGCGCGGTGGACGGGACGATCGTGGCCGTGGCCGGTGAGCTGGAGGCCGACCTGATCGTGATGCGCACCAAGGGCCACGACGGCTTCCTCGACGTGCTGCGCGGCACCACCACCGAGCGCGTGCTGCGCCTGGCGCACTGCCCGGTGCTGGCCGTGGTGTAGCGCGGCGCGGCCGCATAAAAAAGGACCGCCTCCCGGGCGGGAGGCGGTCCTGTGTGTTCGGGAGGCGCCCGCTCAGAGCTTGTCCAGTTCCGCCTTGAGCGCGTCGTACTTGGCCTGGTCGCCGATCTTGGCGTAGAGCTTCATCAGCTGCTGGATGGTCTGGCGGTCGTCCGCGCGCAGCTCGTGGGCCTTGTCGAAGAAGGGGCGCGCCTTGAGGTAGACCTCATCGGCCTTGCCCTTGCACACCATGTAGTCCTTGTCGCTCTTGATCTTGTTGCACTTCTCGTACTCGTAGGCCGCGCGGTTGTTGTAGAGCACGCCGATGTTGAAGTAGGCGTCGAACAGGGTGGGGTCCACCTCGATGCTCTTGGTGTACGCGGCCTCGGCCTTGTCGTACCAGCCGTACATGGCGGCCTCGTCACCGGCATCGGCGGCATCGGTGGCCTTCTTGTCGTACAGGCCGCCTTCCACGGAATACAGCGCGGCGTTGCCGGGGTCCTTGGCCTGGGCCTCGCGCACCACCACTTCGGCCTCGTCGCTGCGGCCGGCGTTGAGCAGCAGGGTCATGTGGTCCAGGATCAGCTCCTTGTCGTCGGGGAAGGCGGCGCGGCCTTCCTGGGTGATGGCGATGGCGGCCTCTTCATCGCCGGCCTTGCGGTGCAGGTTGGCGATGTAGCGGTAGATCTCGGGCTTCTTGTAGCCCAGGTCGATGGCCTCGCGGTAACGCTTGATGGCGTTGGCGGCATCGCCCTTGGAGTCGTATGCCAGGGCGCTGTTGAACACCGCGTTGGTGTCCACCTGCCCGAAGGCCTTGGCGATGCGTTCGCTCTGGCCGTACATGGCGATGGCGCGGTCGTAGTCCTTGGCGGTGAAGGCGTCGTTGCCGCCGTTGAGGCTGGCCACCTGGAGCGTGCCCAGGGCCTGCACGTTCTCGCGCTTGTAGCTGCCCTTCTTGTCGAGCTCATTGGCCTTGAGGTAGCTCTCGATGGCCTTGTCCAGGGCGTCGGGGAACTGCTGCTTCAGGGCGGGGTCGTCGCCCAGCGCGATCTGCTTGTAGATGTCGCCCCGGTAGCGCCAGGTCTTCTCGTTGGCGCCGGTGCGGGCGTCCTGCGTGGCGGGTTCGATGTACTCGGCGGCCTGGGCCAGTTCGCCGCTGCGCAGGTGGTTGAAGGCGTTCGTCACGTTCACGTTCTGGGCGTCGGCCTGCCGGGGCAGGGCCAGGGCCAGGGCGGCGGTGGCCAGGGCGGTGGTCAGGAGGGTCCTCATGCGTCCGGTCGGTTCAAGGGGGTTCATTCTTGGCCGTTATCAACTTCGGTGCCAGCGTCGGTGGCGGGGCTGTCGCCGGTGGGGCCGTCGGGGCCGTCCGGGGCGGCGTCCTCCTCGTCCTCCTTCAGTGCGGCGTCGATCTTGGCCACTGCGGCGATCTGGTCGTTCTTGCGCAGCTCGATCAGGCGCACGCCCTGGGTGGCGCGGCCCAGCACGCGCAGCTGGTCCAGGTCCATGCGGATGGTGAGGCCGCTGCGGTTGATGATCATCAGCTGGTCATCGTCCTGCACGGCCTTGATGGCGATCAGCTCGCCGGTCTTGTCGGTCACCTGCATGGTCTTCACGCCCTTGCCGCCCCGGGCCACCATGCGGTACACGTAGTCGCCGTCCTCGTCCACCATGGCGGTGCGCTTGCCGTAGCCCTTGGCGCTCACCACCAGCACCTGGCGGGTCTGCAGCTCGTCCTTGTCGATGGCGACCATGCCGATCACCTCGTTGCCCTTGCCGTCGCCCAGGTTCATGCCGCGCACGCCGCTGGCCCCACGGCCCATGGCACGCACATCGTTCTCGTCGAAATGCACGGCACGCCCCTCGCGGCTGGCCAGGATGATGTGGCTGTTGCCGGTGGTGAGCTTGGCCTCGAGCAGCTCGTCGCCCTCGCGGATGCCCACGGCGATGATGCCGTTGGCGCGCGGCCGGCTGTAGGCCTCCAAGGTGGTCTTCTTGATGATGCCCCGCTTGGTGCACAGGGTCACGAAGTGCTTCTCCAGGTACTCGGGGTCCTTCAGGTCGGTCACGTTCAGGTAGGCCACCACCTTGTCGTCGCCCTCGATGGCCACCAGGTTCTGGATCGCGCGGCCCTTGCTCTGGCGGGTGCCCTCGGGGATGTCGAACACGCGCATCCAATAGCAGCGGCCCTTCTGGGTGAAGATGAGCAGGTAATTGTGGTTGGTGGCCACGAAGAGGTGCTCCAGGAAGTCGGCGTCGCGCGTGGTGCTTCCCTTGCTGCCCACGCCGCCCCGGCTCTGGGTACGGAACTCGTGGAGGCTGGTGCGCTTGATGTAGCCCAGGTGGCTGATGGTGACCACCACGGCCTCGTCGGCGATGAGGTCTTCCATGCGCATGTCGCCGCTGGCGGTGAGGATCCGTGTGCGGCGCTCGTCGCCGTACTTCTCCTTGATCTCCATGGTCTCCTCGCGCACGATGCGGTAGCGCAGGGCCTCGTCGGCGAGGATGGCCTTGAGGCGCTCGATGAGCTTCATCAGCTCGGCGTGCTCCTCGCGGATCTTGTCGCGCTCCAGGCCGGTGAGGCGCTGCAGGCGCATGTCCAGGATGGCGCGGGCCTGCACCTCGCTCAGGCCGAAGGTGCCCATCAGGCCCTCGCGGGCGATGTCCGGCGTCCGGCTGGCGCGGATCAGGGCGATCACCTCGTCCAAGTGGTCCAGGGCGATCAGCAGGCCCTCCAGGATGTGGGCGCGCTCCTCGGCCTTGCGCAGGTCGAACCGGGTGCGCCGCTCCACCACGTCGAGCCGGTGGCCCACGAAATGCACGATCATGTCGCGCAGGCCCAGCAGCATGGGGCGGCCGCCCACCAGCGCGATGTTGTTCACGCTGAAGCTGGTCTGGAGCGAGCTGTACTTGTAGAGCTGGTTGAGCACCACGGTGCCCATGGCCTCGCGCTTCACGTCGTACACCACGCGGATGCCCTTGCGGTCGCTGTAATCGTTCACGTCGCTGATGCCCTCGATGCGCTTGTCGTTCACCAGGTCCGCCACGCCCTTCACCAGCTGCGCGGCCTTGTTGGTCTGGTAGGGGATCTCCGTGCAGACGATGCTCTCGCGGCCGCTCTTTTCGTCCTCCTCGATGTGGCAGGCGGCGCGCAGCACGATGCGGCCGCGGCCGGTCTCGTACGCCTCGCGGATGCCGTCCACCCCGTAGATCACCCCGCCGGTGGGGAAGTCGGGGCCCTTGATGTGCGCCATCAGCCCTTCGGTGGTGATGTCGCGGTCGTCGATGTAGGCGGCGATCCCGTCGCACACCTCGCTGAGGTTGTGCGGGGGCATGTTGGTGGCCATGCCCACGGCGATGCCCGCGGCGCCGTTCACCAGCAGCTGCGGCACGCGGGTGGGCATCACGCTGGGTTCCTCCAGGGTGTCGTCGAAGTTGGGCCGCATGTCCACCGTCTCCTTGTCCAGGTCCGCCAGCACCTCCTCGGCGACCTTGCGCAGGCGGGCCTCGGTGTAGCGCATGGCGGCGGGGCTGTCACCGTCGAGGCTGCCGAAGTTGCCCTGGCCGTCGACCAGCGGGTAGCGCAGGCTCCAGTCTTGGGCCATGCGCACCATGGCGTCATAAACGCTGCTGTCCCCGTGGGGATGGTACTTGCCCAGCACCTCGCCCACGATCCGGGCGCTCTTCTTGTAGGGCCGGTTGCTGAGCACGCCCAGGTCCTGCATGCCGTAGAGCACGCGGCGGTGTACGGGCTTGAGCCCGTCGCGCACGTCGGGCAGCGCGCGGCTCACGATCACCGACATCGAATAATCGATGTAGGCGCTGCGCATTTCCGTTTCGATGTTGATCGGGATGATCTTCTCTCCTCCTGCCATGTTTTCAGTGGTTCAGCGGGGTGGCCCGAAGGTTGTTGGCCCCCCTTCCGTGAACGGGAGCCCGAAGGTACTTCACCGGCACCGAAGCACGGCACGAAGTTGTCCACAACCGCACACGTGGATGTGGAAAAATGGAGGCCGGCGCGAAGGGCCGCCGGAAGGCCGGGGGAATAGCTTGCCCCCGGTGGCGATCACGCTACCTTAGCCTCACCGCACACCACCGAACGAAGCGAAGGAACGAATGGAAGCCAAATTGTCACCTCGGGCAAGGGAACTCTTCACCATGAGCCGCGAAGAGGCCCTGCGCCACGGCCATAACACCATGGGCACCGAGCACCTGCTGCTGGGCCTGCTGCGCAGCGAGGGCAACGCCCGGCTGATCCTGCGGCGCCTGGGAGTGGACATCGACCAGGTGCGCCGGGCGGTGGAGGCCATCATGGGCCCGCCCAGCCCGGTGCGCCCGCACGACCGCGAGAGCATCAAGCTGGTGAAGCAGGCCGAACGCCTGATGCGCGTGACCTACCTGGAATCCAAGATGTTCAAGTGCCCCGAGATCGACCCCGAGCACGTGCTGCTGGGCCTGCTCAAGGACGAGGACAACCCCGCCACCCGCACGCTCAAGCGGTTCCAGGTGGATTATGACGCGGTGAAGACCGAGCTGGACGCCATCCTCGCCGAGAGCGGCAACACCCCCGGCGACACCTTCACCGGCCGCCCCAAGGCCGGCCCCAGCACGGACGACGACGACGAGGAGGCCGGCAGCTTCACCGGTGGCGGCGGCGGCCCGCGCAAGCAGGGCGAGACCAAGAGCAAGACCCCCGTGCTGGACAACTTCGGGCGCGACCTCACCAAGCTCGCCGAGGACGGCAAGCTGGACCCCATCGTGGGCCGCGAGAAGGAGATCGAGCGCGTGAGCCAGATCCTCTCGCGCCGCAAGAAGAACAACCCCGTGCTCATCGGCGAACCCGGCGTGGGCAAGAGCGCCATCGCCGAGGGCCTCGCCCTGCGCATCATCCAGCGCAAGGTCAGCCGGGTGCTCTTCGGCAAGCGCATCGTGGCCCTGGACATCGCCAGCCTGGTGGCCGGCACCAAGTACCGCGGCCAGTTCGAGGAACGCATGAAGGCCGTGATGAACGAGCTCGAGAGCAGCCCCGACGTGATCCTGTTCATCGACGAGATCCACACCATCGTGGGCGCCGGCGGGGCCAGCGGCAGCCTCGACGCCAGCAACATGTTCAAGCCCGCCCTGGCCCGCGGCGAGATCCAGTGCATCGGCGCCACCACCCTCGATGAATACCGCCAGTACATCGAAAAGGACGGCGCCCTGGAACGCCGCTTCCAAAAGGTGATCGTGGAGCCCACCAGCGTGGAGGAGACCATCCAGATCCTCCACAACATCAAGGAGAAGTACGAGGACCACCACAATGTCACCTACACGCCCGAGGCCGTGGAGGCCTGCGTGAAGCTCACCGCCCGCTACATCACCGACCGCCACCTGCCCGACAAGGCCATCGACGCCCTGGACGAGGCCGGCAGCCGCGTGCATATCAGCAACATCGTGGTGCCCCAGAACATCCTCGATGCCGAGCAGAAGATCGAGGACATCAAGGAGGAGAAGAACAAGGTGGTGCGCAGCCAGCGCTACGAGGAGGCCGCCAAATTGCGCGACCGCGAACGGCAGCTGCTGGAGGAACTGGACCGCGCCAAGAAGGCCTGGGAGGAGGAAAGCCGCAGCAACCGCACCACCGTGGGTGAAGAGAACGTGGCCGAAGTGGTGGCCATGATGAGCGGCATCCCCGTCACCCGCATCGCCGAGAAGGAAAGCGGCAAGCTGCGCCGCATGAAGGAGGAGATGCAGGGCAAGGTCATCGGCCAGGAAGGCGCCGTGGTGAAGGTGGTGAAGGCCATCCAACGCAACCGCGCCGGCCTCAAGGACCCCAACCGGCCCATCGGCAGCTTCATCTTCCTGGGCCCCACCGGCGTGGGCAAGACCCAGCTCGCCAAGGAACTCGCCCGTTATCTCTTCGATACCGACGACGCGCTGATCCGCATCGACATGAGCGAGTACATGGAGAAGTTCTCCGTGAGCCGCCTGATCGGTGCGCCCCCGGGCTACGTGGGCTACGAGGAAGGCGGCCAGCTCACCGAGAAGGTGCGCCGACGCCCCTACGCCATCATCCTGCTCGATGAGATCGAAAAAGCCCACCCCGACGTGTTCAACCTGCTGCTCCAGGCGCTGGACGACGGCAAGATGACCGACAGCCTGGGCCGCCACATCGACTTCAAGAACGCGATCATCATCATGACCTCCAACATCGGGGCGCGCGACCTGAGCGACTTCGGCAAGGGCGTGGGCTTCGGCACCGCCGCCAAGATCGCCGGCCAGGAGGAAAGCAACCGCGGGGTGATCGAGAAGGCCCTGAAGAAGGCCTTCGCACCGGAATTCCTCAACCGCATCGACGACATCGTGATGTTCAACTCGCTCACGCGCGAGGACATCCACAAGATCATCGACATCGAGCTGGAGCACTTGTACAAGCGCATCAGCGAGCTGGGCTACGAGCTGAAGCTCACCGACGAGGCCAAGGATTTCCTGAGCGAGAAGGGCTACGATGAGAAGTTCGGCGCCCGCCCGCTCAAGCGCGCCATCCAGAAGTACATCGAGGACCCCATGGCCGAGGAGATCATCAACCAGGCCGTGGAAGAGGGCGACAAGATCACCGTGGGCCTCAACAAGGACAAGTCCGACGTGACCATCAAGGTGGCCAAGGGCAAGAAGAAGGTGGCCAAGAGCGAGGGCGGCACCGACGGCGCGGGCGAGCAACCGGCCGACGACGAATAAGCCCGGCAACAAGACATGGAACAAGGACGGCCCGCTCGCGCGGGCCGTCCACGTTCCAGGAGCTTCGGAAGCACGCTCCGCCACCCCTGCTCAACCTCGTTCCGGGGTTCGGTCGCCGGCGGCCCCCGTTC
Organism: Flavobacteriales bacterium; assembly: GCA_034002325.1. Lineage (GTDB taxonomy): Bacteria > Bacteroidota > Bacteroidia > Flavobacteriales_F > PHOS-HE28 > PHOS-HE28. Next base: position 17,027 of record JAVFAQ010000012.1, read on the forward strand.
AAGGCCATGCGGTACGACCGAGGGCCAAAGCAAGCCTCCCCGACCGACCACGGCCATACCCGGTGGCCGGTATTTCCCCGCCCTTCGGGCGATGCCCCCCCGAAGCGCACGCCTCGGAAGGACATCGCCCGTGAAGGCTCAGTCCGCGATCACCAGCCTTTCCACGAAGCGCTGGTCCCCGGCGGTGATCGCCACCACGTAGGTGCCGGCGGCCAGGCCGTCGAGGTCCATGTTCATCGCGCCATGCTGCGCTTTCACCTCACGGGCGATCACGCGCTTGCCGCTCAGGTCGTGGATGTCGATCGCGATCGTGCGCACATCGTCCGTCAGGCCGGCCACCTCCATCCACAGTTGCTGGCCATTGTTCGGGTTCGGCCACAGGCTCACGCCGGCCTGTCCGAGCGCAGCGAAGGACTCGCCGCCCGGCGCCACGCCCGGGGCGATGGTCACCTCGCAGGCCCAGCCCCAGTTGCACCAGGTGGTGCCGCCGTCCTTGCTGGCCCGCACGCGCACCTGGTAGGTGCTGCCCACGTTCAGGGCCGGCTGGCTGCTCCAGTTGAGGTGACGGATCACCGTGTTGCTCTGCACCACGGCCAGGTAGCCCTCGTCCGCATTGCTGAACTCGAACTGGTACTTGTTGGCGCCGCCCACCGAGCGGGCGTAGAGGCGGTTGGCCATGCTGTTCGGCCCGCCCCAGGTGCGGCTCACGCCACAGCTGAAGTTCGGATGACCGGCGATGTCGTTGAGGCCCGTGGGCGTGCAAGCGGCCGCCACCGGATCGAGCACCACGCGGCACGCGGGGCCGTAGGGCAGCTCCGTGCCGTCCACCACGCCGCGGATGCGCACGTTGTACAGCACGTTGTCCTGCAAGTGGTTCGCGGCCGCCCAGTTGTTGAGCTTGATGTGGGCCGCACGCATCGCGTTGTTCGGCGCGAAGCCGTCGCTGGTGGCGTGGTTGCGGAACTTGCGGAAGCTGAGCCCGCCGTTGGGGTCGTAGAACCAGAACTCGTAGCCGCTGGTGGCGTTGCTCACGCCGAACTCGGCGCTCACGGCGGGGTTCCCGGCGGCCACCAGGTAGTTGCCGCTCTGCCACCAGGTGCGGTCGCAGCTGGTGCTGATCGGGCGGTCATCGCCCAGGGGCAGGCAGAAGCCGTCGGCCACGCTGCTCACACTCCCGGTGCTGAAGTTGCCCGTGTTGTCGATGATGCGCTCGCCATCGGCCGTACGCAGCACGTATCCGCCACCGGCGATGCCGTCGCCGCCGGCATCGGTCACCACCAGGCGGTAGCACCCATCGGGCAGGCAGCAATCCGCGGTCACCACGGCGTTGCTCGGCAGACCGGCTCCGCCGCACAGGGCATCGCCACCGGCCAGGGGTTCGATGGCCCAGGCGATCTCGGTGCCGTTGGCATCGGTCACGAACTCGATCGTCAGGTCGTTGGTGCAATCACCCACGGGCGTGCCCACGCAGTTGCAGTCAGCGGTGATGAGGTCGTTGATCGTGTTCGGGTCGCCGTCGTCGCAGCTGTCACCGGCCCGTCCGGCGATCAGCGGACAATCATCCGTGTTGTCGGTCACATGGCCATCGGGCGCTCCGCCGGGGCAGTTGGTCACGAAAACGTTGGGGTCGCCATAGCCGTCACCGTCCACATCGGCGTAGTAGAGCGGGGGCAGGATGCAGTCCGTGCGGTGGTTCACTTCCTGGATGCGGTGGTCCTCGGAGGCGGGCGTTTCGGCCATGGCGTATTCGGCGCCGGGCGCACTGTGGAAGTGGCGGATGTACTCCGCGAAGGCGTCCTGTTCGCTACCGGCCACGGCGAAGTCGGCCTGCTGCGGCCCCGCATCGGGCAGGGTCGGCAGGTCCACCAGGTCCCAGCCCAGCGTGCTGAACGGATATCCGTCGCCACCGGTGGAAAGGAAGTTCAGTGTCACCACGCGGAACACGCGGCCGGGGTCGCCGTGCAGCATGCCTTCATGCACCAGGGTGTCCAGGGTGATGTCGTTCTCGTCCACGATGATGGCATTGAGCAGACGGGCGCCGGGGGCCAGGGTCTGATCGTAGCTGAAGCGCACACCGCTCACTTGCGGGTATCGGCCCTGCGTCTGGCCGGGGCCGCTGGCGGCCACACCGTGCTCCAGGACCTGGTGCAGGCCGGCGGCCGTCAAGTTGAGCGTGGTGAGCAGGTTGTTGAAGCGCAGCGAGTTCTCGATGTCCAGGCGGCTGATGTCGCCCGTTTCCTTGCCGGCCACGGGGTTGGCGGCCGGGGGGCCGTACACCACGTCGCCGCCCACGGCCTGCACCGAGCCGATGCTG
>JAVFAQ010000013.1:0-18615 GCA_034002325.1 Flavobacteriales bacterium
CTGCACCCTTGTACCCTTGCACCCTTCCACCCTTGCACCCCTGCACCCCTGCACCCTTGCACCCCTCCACCCTTCCACCCCTGCACCCTCCACCAAGCCTACTGCCTGGCGATCGGATGCATCAGCCCCTCGTAGCCGGTGAGCTGCATCTTGATGGACCCCACCAGCACCTTGGCCTGCGCCAGCACCGGGATCCGGTTGGCGTCGTCGGTGATCCACACGTTCAGGTCGTCGTTGCCCTTGAAGATGCGCCCCTCCTGCACCACGGGCTGGAACTTCAGGCAGCGGTAGGTGCCGTTGCGCAGTTTGATGGTCTCCTTGCCCATGTAGCGCATGCGCAGCGGCCACAGCTCATCGTCGAAGAAGGTCTCGATCGTGTACACGTCGCCGGGCTTCGCCGCGCTGAAGTCGATGGTGCGCGCGTAGTAGAAGGCGCTGAGCATGTCCTGCACGCTGCCCGGCACCGCGTGGGTCTGTTTCTTCTGCGTGGTCACCTGGCGCTGCTTCTGGTGGTACACGTAGTCCTGGCTGAACTCGTAGCCGCCCTCGCTGATGCGCCGGCTGAACACCCACGGGAAGATGCCCTGCGCGTCGATGTAGCTCGCGTAGTGGTCGTCCACCTTGTAGAAGGTGTTGAAGGCGCCCAGGCTGCGGCCCGTGCCGATGGCCTGCCAGATCTTCCGGCCGTTGATGGTGCGCTCGTGCTCCTTCAGCTCCACCACGGCCTCGCCGGCGTTGAGCCAGCCATAGTGCACCACGTAGGTGAGCTTCTCGCCGGGGCGAAAGGCGTTCTGCGTGAGGGTGCGCAGCGGGTAGGTCACCGGCGATGCGCTGGCCGGCTTGGCGGGCGCGTCCACCGAGGCGCGGTCACTTTGGGCGTACCCCAACGTGAGCAGCCCCAGGGCGCCCAGGGCGAAGAGGGAGGTGCGGTGTGCCATGGCCATGGTGGGGCAAGCGCTGTGCCGATCCGTAACGCGGTTGACCATCAATTTGTTATGCGGCGGCCAGTGGGGTGGCCGGGCAGGTTGCTCCGCGCATCGGGCCGTCATGCCCCGCTCCCTACGCCACGATGTTCACGATGCGCTTGGGCACCACGATCACCTTCTTCGCGGCCTGGCCGTCCAACTTGGCCTGCACCTCGGGATGGGCGAGCACGGCGGCCTCCAGCTCCTCCTTGCTCAGCGCCAGGGGGAAGTCCAGCTGCAGCCGCGTCTTGCCGTTGAAGCTGATGGGGTAGGTGAAGCTGTCCTCCTCCAAGTGCCGCGCCTCCCACTGCGGCCATGCGGCGGTGGTGATGCTGGTGCCGTGCCCCAGCTTCTCCCACAGCTCCTCGGCGATGTGCGGCGCGAAGGGCGCCAGGGCGATGGTCAGCGGCTCCAGGATCGCGCGCTTGTTGCACTTCAAGCTGCCCAACTCGTTCACCGCGATCATGAACTGCGACACGCTGGTGTTGAAGGACATTTTCCCGATGTCCTCGGAAACCTTCTTCAACGTGGCGTGCAGGGTTTTCAGTTCGGGCTTGGTGGGGGGGGCGTCCGTCACCAATAAGCCGGTATTGTCGACCCTGAGGGTCGACGGGACAGGTGCATCGCCATTATCACCCTTCTCACCACCCTCACCACTTTCACCACCCTTACCACTTGCACCACCCTGATGGAACAGATTCCAGAATTTCCGCAGGAAGCGGTAGGTGCCTTCAATGCCATTGGTGTCCCATGGCTTGCTCTGCTCCAAGGGGCCAAGGAACATCTCGTAGAGGCGCAGGGTGTCGGCTCCGTACTTGGCGATGATGTCGTCGGGGTTCACCACGTTGAACTTCGACTTGGACATCTTCTCGACCACGGGCCGCAGCTCGATCGATGGTGCATCGAGCTGGTAACTGCGGAACGCGGAGATGGTGCGGGTCCGCTCGGCCCCGGCCATGTCGATCCAATACCGGCCATCGCGGAACATCACATGGTCCACGGGGTAATTGCGCTCGAAGGCCCCCTCGGTCTTGTTGTCCAACGCAAGCACCTGGTAATGCTCTTCGCCATTTCTTGTCGAAGCGAGCACGTTGGCCATCATGCTGATCCCCTGCACCATCCCCTGGTTCACCATCTTCTTGGCGGGCTCGTCGAAGGGGATCAAACCGCGGTCGTACAAGAACTTCGTCCAGAAGCGGAAGTAGAGCAAGTGGCCGGTGGCGTGCTCGCTGCCGCCCACGTACAGGTCGATCTGCTTCCAATAGTCGATGGCCTCCGGTGATGCGAAGCGGTCTTCGTTGTGCGGGTCCATGTAGCGTAGGAAGTACCAGCTGCTGCCGGCCCAGCCGGGCATGGTGGTGGTCTCCAGCGGATGGCCGTCGTAGGTCCAGTCTTTCGCGCGGGCCAGCGGCGGTTCACCATCCTCGGTGGGCAGGAACTTGTCCACTTCGGGCAGTTGCAGCGGTAGGGCGCTAGCGGGCAACGGATAGGGGATGTCGTCCTGGTAGTGGATGGGGATCGGCTCGCCCCAGTAACGCTGGCGACCGAAGGCGGCATCACGCAGGCGGAAGTTCACGCGGCCCGCACCGGCACCGATCCTCTCCAATTCCTCGATCGCGCGCGTGATGGCCTGCGGCACCTTCAAGCCCTTCAGGAACCCTTCGCTGCAAATGGTGGCATCCTTGCGTTCGTCAGCCGCCTTGTCGATGTCGGCTCCTTCGGTCACTGCGATGATCGGCAGGCCGAAATGCTTGGCGAAGCGCCAGTCGCGCTGGTCGCCGCCGGGCACGGCCATCACCGCGCCGGTGCCGTAGCCGCCCAGCACGTAATCGCCCACCCACACGGGCACATCGGCCCCGGTGAAGGGATGCTTCGCGTAGCTGCCGGTGAACACGCCGCTCACCTTGTCCACCTCGGCCTGGCGCTCGCGCTCGCTGCGGTTCTTGGCCTTGGTGACGTAGGTCTCCACCTCGGCGCGGCGGTCTTCGGTGGTGAGGAGCGAGACCAGTTCATGTTCCGGAGCAAGAGTGAGGAAGGAAACGCCGAAGAGGGTGTCGGGGCGGGTGGTGAAGACTTCGATATGGAATGCAGCCTCGGCCTGCGGCCTTCGGGGGGTATGCGGCCTCACCCCCGGTCCCTCTCCCGGGGAGAGGGGGGGAGTGCCAGCATCGTCCGGCTCGTCGAAGTGGCCTTCGGGCCATTCAAGCGTGGGCCTTTGGGCGAGTTCCTCCTTGATCCGTGCGACCACGGCCTTCTTGTCCCTGAGGACTTCATCATTGGTGAACCGGATCACCTTGAAGCCATACGCTTCGAGTTGTTGTGTGCGATAGCGGTCGTAGTCGGCCTGCTGATCGTGAATGCTGCCATCCACTTCGACCACCAACGTGCGCGGGAGGCACACGAAATCGACGATGAAGTCCTGGATGACATGCTGTCTGCGGAACTTCTCACCGGTCATCGCGTTCCTGAGCGCCTTCCATAGTGCGGCTTCCGCCTCGGTGGGCTCCTTCCGCATCCGACGCGCCCGATCCTTCAGGTCTCTGTAGATCCGCTTGTTGGCCGTATCGAAACGCAGGTCAACGGGCACGTCCCTTTGCATTTCCCCCCTCTCCTGTGGAGAGGGGCCGGGGGTGAGGTCCGTATTCACCGCGAAGCGGACCATCGCCCCCTCGCTTCTTCCGATCCAGTTCCGCTGCGCCTCCTTGATGCTGTCGCTCCAGTCCAGCCCGTCCAGCCCGTCGAGCAGGCGTTGGGCGTAGGCCGTGATGCGCAGGCTCCATTGCTTCATGCGCTTGCGTTCCACGGGGTGGCCGCCGCGCTCGCTCACGCCGTCCTTCACCTCGTCGTTGGCGAGGACGGTACCAAGGGCGGGGCACCAGTTCACCCAGGCCTCGCTCAGGTAGGCCAGGCGGAAGTGCTGCAGCACCATCTGCTTGGTGCGCTCATCGAAGGCCTGCCATTCCGCGGCGGTGAACTCGCCCATGAACTCCTCCACGTCGCCGGTGAGCACGCTGGCGTCCTGGCCCATGCAGCCCTGCGCCTCGAAGCGGGCGATCAGCTCGGCGATCGGCCGGGCCTTGTCCGCGCGCGGGTCGTACCAGCTGTCGAAGAGTTGCAGGAAGATCCACTGCGTCCACTTGTAGAAGGCGGGATCGCTGGTGCGCACCTCACGGTCCCAGTCGAAGCTGAAGCCGATGGCATCGAGCTGCTCGCGGTACCGGGCGGCGTTCTCCTCGGTGGTCTTTGCCGGGTGCTGGCCGGTCTGTATGGCGTACTGCTCGGCGGGCAGGCCGAAGCTGTCGTAGCCCATGGGGTGCAGCACGTTGAAGCCTTGGTGCCGCTTGAAGCGGGCCACGATGTCACTGGCGATGTAGCCCAACGGGTGCCCCACGTGCAGCCCCGCGCCGCTGGGGTAGGGGAACATGTCGAGCACGTAGTACTTCGGCTTCGAGGGGTCGTTCAGGACCTTGTAGGTCTTGTCCGCCCGCCACTTCTCCCGCCACTTCTTCTCGATGTGCTTGTGATCGTACTGCATGTCGCCCGATGGTCGCGCAAAGGTAGCCGGGCGCGCGGGCGGGGCGGGCGCTACTGCCGGTCCTCGTCGGTGATCACGGCATCGCCGGCGTAGCGGCCGCCCTTGTACACCTTGATGCGGCTCAGCAGGCCGTCCCGGTCATAGAAGTACACCCGGCCGTCGCTCAGGCGCCCGTTCACGAAGTCGCCCTGCTGCGAGATGCGGAGCTGGCTGTCGTACAAGGTGTTCCAGCCGGTCTCGCGGAAAGGCACCGCGTTGGGCTTCTCCTCCTTGGTCACGGCGGGCGCGGCCGGTGCGCCGGCCTCGGGCCCCACGTCGGCGGCCTTGGGCACGGGCTTGATCCACCGGCTGTTCGCCGCGTTGATCACCCCGCCGTTGAACTCGGCCTGCTGGGTGAGCTGCCCATCGGCGTTGTAGCGCTTGAGCGTGCCTTCCTCGCGGCCGTCCTGGATGTGTACCTGCACGGCCAGCTCGCCGTTCGCGTGATAGTATTTCTGCTCGCCGTTGCGGATGCCGTGCTCGTCGAAGGTGAAGTCCTGGGCCAGTTCGCCGTTGGGATGGTAGCGCTTGAAGTCGCCGGTGTTGCGGTCCAGGTCCCAGCTGCCTTTCTCCTCCACCTGGCCGTTGCGGTAGTAGGTGATGTATTCGCCGCGCGGCCGGCCCATCTGGTAGGTGATCGCGCTCATCGGCTTGCCGTTGGGCCAGTACCGGCGCCACAGGCCCACCTTCTTGCTGTTCTGGAAGCGGCCTTCCTCCACCAAGGCGCCATCGGGGTAGCCGGGCCGGGTGCTGTTGGGCGCCACGATCCGCCACCAGCCCTGCTTGCGGCCCTGGGCATCGAGCAGGTTCAGGGTATCCTTGGCATTGGTGCCGGCCTGGGCCCGGGTGGGCGGCATGCCCAGCAGCAGGGTGAGGAACAGGAGCGGTGCGGCGAGAAGTCGTCTGAAGAGGTGCATGACGGGTACGCGGCTGAAATGACGTGCGCGATACGTGCCGGCGTGCGCGAAGGTTGCGGACCTGCGGTGGGGGCCCCGCCCGCCCGCGCCTACCGGGCTTTCCGCTTCTTCCGTGCCTTCGGAAAGGGCAGCACCTCCGCCATGCGCAGCAGCATCGCGACCAGGTCGCGCTCCCCGGCGATCATGTCCTCCGGCACCAAATAGTGGTCCTTCGACCCCGGAAAGATCGGTGCCCGCTCGCACTTGCCGTCCAGGACGGCGCTCTCGGGCATGATCTTCACCAGCAGCTGGTCGTCGCAGATGAAGGCCACCGGCTTGCCATCGGCATACAGGGCGTACTCCCCGAACATGCGGCGCACCGTGAAACGGTCCGGCAGGCCCAGCTGCTCCAGGATGAAGTCGGCCGTGCCCGGGTTGGTGGCCATCACCCCGCGATCTCCTGGCACAGTTCCACCAGCACGCCGTTCGCGCTCTTCGGATGGACGAAGCACACCAGCTTGTTGTCCGCGCCGCGCTTGGGCTCGTCGTTCAGCAGCTGGAAACCTTCCGCCCGCAGGCGCGCCATCTCGGCCCGGATGTCGGCCACCTCGAAGGCGATATGGTGGATGCCCTCGCCGCGCTTCTCGATGGCCCGGGCGATGGGGCCGTCCGCACGGGTGCTTTCCAGCAGCTCGATCTTGCCTGCCTGCCGGCCAGGCAGGTTCGGCCCCACCTGGAAGAAGGAGGTGATCACGCCTTCGCTCTCCACGGCCTCGCGCTTGTACGGCGTGGCGCCCAGCAGGCGGGTGTAGATCGCCTCGGCGGCGGTGAGGTCCTTCACGGCGATGCCGATGTGTTCGATGCGCAGCAAGTGGTCCATGGGGGCAAGGTGATGGGTCGTGCACAACTGGACGACCACCCCAAAGAAAAGACCCTCTGCCATGGGAGGGTCCTTCGGGGGTACGGTGCGCGGCGATCAACGCTTGAACGTCTCGCCGGTCTTGTTGTCGTAGTTGAGGTAGTACAGGCCGCGGGGCAGGTTGCTCACGTCCACGCGGTCGGCGGTGCCGCGCTTCACGATGTTGCCGTACTCGTCGTAGATCTCGAACATGGTGCGGCCGCTGAAGGTGATCTCGCTCTTGGGCTTGGCCGGCCCCCAGGTCACGGGCGCCACGCTGTTGTCCGTGATCGTGACCGCCTCGCTGTACCGCGCCTTGCGGTCCAGGTCCACCTGCTTCACGCGGAAGGTGTTCTCCCCGCTGTGGGGCGTCACTTGGAAGGCGTACGTGTTCTCGCCGGGGGTGCCCTTGCCGGCCACTTCACCGGCCTTCACCCATTTGTTCCAGCGCTTCTGCTCCACGATGAAGGGCAGGCTGCCGATCTCGTTGGTGGTGGTCCAGGTGTAGGTGCCGTCGCTGCCGATGGACTGCTTCACCACCTCGAAGGTGCTGCGCGGCTTGAGCACTTCGGGGTTGAGCACCACCGGCGTGCAGCCGTCCTTGTGGCGGATCTGCACCACCACGGCATCGCCCTGCGCCAGGCCGAAGTTGGTCATGTCCACCTCGAAGGCGCTGGAGTTGATCTCGTCCGTGGCGATCTGCCCGTTCACCGTCACCTCGAAGACGCAGAAGCCCACGCCGGCCTCGGAGAAGGGGTTCTGGATGAAGATGTTGCGGCCTTGGTAGTTGCCTTCGATCACGATCGTGCCGGCGGAAATGGGCAGCGCGAAGGCGGCCGCTGCGGCGAGGAGGAGAGAGCGCATGGGGTCAAAAATGTGCAGGATCAGGGTCCACAAGGTTACGGGATCCCGGCGTTCGTTGGACACGGTGCCTGGCCAAGAATGGCGGGGAAGCGAGCAAGGTAATGGGTCCGTCGACGAAAGGCAAGTTCCGATCGACGGAATGTTCAATGGTCGTATGCCTTCACGCCGGCCCGCACCGCCACCTCGAGGTGGTTCTCCATGGGCACGATCGGGCAGCTGTACCGCCCCCCGTACGCGCAATACGGGTTGTATGCCCGGTTGAAGTCCAGCTCCACGCGCTCGCCCAGCGGGCCCACCAGGTCCAGGTAGCGCCCGCCGCCGTATGTGGTCTCGCCGTTGGTGAGGTCGGTGAAGGGCACGAAGAGATGGTCGGCGTACCGCGGGTCGTCGGCCAGCTCCAGGTTCTTGTACACGGTGAGCTGCAATGGCTTCCCCTCCAAGCTGAAGTGCAGGGTGCCCACGCTTTGGTAAAGCGGCCGCCTGCTGCCGGTGGTGGGCATGTTGAACGCCTTGCCCGCGGCCGCGGTGAAGCGCGCCTCGACCCGATGGCCGATGTGCGCCGGGAAGCGCTCCAAGCCGGTGAAATCGGCCCGGGCGGCGGGCGGCAACGGACTCTTCTGCGGGTCGCTGAACACCACGTCCTTCGCGGCCCAATAGCTCTCCAAGGCTTGTGCCCAGCCCGGGTCCACGCCCTGTGCATGGGCCATGGCCGGCAGCATCAGCAGCAGCGGCAGGCGACGCATCACGCGGGCAGGTTGGCGCGCACGGCGCTGCGCATGCGGTGTACGTCGGCCTCGGTGAACCGGCCCTGCGGCGCGCTTTCCACCACGAACTGCCGGCCCTCATGCGCGATCACTTGGTAGAAATGCACGAACACCAGCGCGTCGTCCGGGTACTCCTGCCGGTACACCACCAGGTCGGGCGCCTCTTCCAAAATGGTGTGCTTGCGCAGCATGTCGCGCTCCAGCGCCGCCTTCAACCGGCCGATGTCCCCGGGCTCCTCGCTGATGGTGATCGCGAACCGCGCGCCGGCCTGCACGATCAGCTGGCCCGTGTCCTCGTTCCAGCGCGCGCCGCCGAAGGTGGAATCGGCATCGGGCACGGTCATCTCCGGCATCGACACCGAGAGCGGCATGTCGAAGGGCGACAGGTCCAGCAGGTATTCGTTCTCCGCCGGCGCCGTGGCGCTCTCCTGTTCCATGGCGGCCAGCTTCTCGGCGGCCTCCTTCTTGCCATCGCCACAAGCTGCCAACAACAGCACGGCGCTTCCCAGTAACAGATGTTTCATGTCGCGAAGGTATTTCTACCGCCCCACCACGATCCTGGTTCCTTCGCTATGCGACGAGAACTCCGGCGCGTACATGCACATCGCCGTGGTGATCCCGTTGCTGAAGTCCCCCGCGTGGCCCACCTTCAGGTCGTACTCCAGCACGTAGGTGCCGGGCGTGATCCGGTCGAAGAAGAAGTTCACGCTGGCATCACGGGTGGTGCGGTAGTAGCCCAGGCCGCCCTGGTAGCGATAGCCGCTCAAGGTCTCGACGGGCTCCAGTCCAGCGCCGCGCAGGTCCTTCAGATGCACGTAGTCCACGTGGCGGTCGGTGCGCAGTTCGATGCGGATGGTGAGCCGGTCGCCGGGCCGCAGCTTCGCATCGTCGCCCAAGGCCACGAGCTGCGTGCCCGCATCGGTGTACCGCTTCAGGAATACCTGCTTGCGGATGCTGAACGGGCTCTCGTGCGGGGTGATCTTGTCCATGCGCTCCAGGTACTGCCAGTGCAAAGCGCCCCAACTCGGACGGTCGGTGGTGCTGGTGATGCTCACCTCGCCCATCGCGGGCTTCACGCTTTCCGGTGCGAACACATGCGCGAAGGTGCCGGTACCGGCTTCCGCTTTGTCGGCCTTCACCACGGTGCCGCCCACGGTGATCACCGGCGCTTCGGCATCGCTCAACCAGTCATCTCCACTTAACAGCAGCGCGTAGCAGGCTTCGGCGGTGGCCTTGGTGGTCTTCCAGTCGGTGGTCTGTTTCAGGCGCAGCAGGTAGGTGCGCAGGGCGTGTACACTGGCGGCATCGCCCGTCACGTCGTTGTAGGCCTCGATCAGCAGCGCATGCGTTTCCGTGGGGAAGGCCCACCAGTCGAAGCCCCGGCTGAAGCCCTTCCAATACATGCCCCGTTCCTCGTCGCGGGTGGCGCGTTCGCTCAACGACTTCATGATCAGTTGCGCGGTCCCCGTTTCGCCGAGGCGGTGCAAGGCCAAGGCCGCCAGCGCCTGTTCCTGCAGGCCGTGTCGCGGCCACGTGGCCTGCAACCGCTTCACGTAGAAATCCACGGCGGTGCGGGTGGCGCCATCGATGGCCCAGCGGGTGAAGAAGCTGCGCGTGTACAGGAAGTGGATGTCGGTGTGGCCGGGCACGTACTGCTCCAGGTCCTCCTTCTTCGTGCGGCGCAGCAGTTCGCGGTGGTTGCGCTCCACCTCGCCATCGAGCCAGCGCACGGCGCTCTTGATCATCTGCTGCGTCATGCCATCGGGACGCAGGTCGGCGGCGCCCAGCTTTTCCAGATGCCCGAAGCCCGCCACGATGTGCTGGGTGATGTACCGGCTCTCGCGCATGCCGCTCCACCACGGCCACGCGCCGTTGGGCAGTTGCATCCCGCGCAGTTTCTTGAAGGCGGCGGCCTGTTCGGTGCCCATCCGTTGCAGGTCGAACAGCAATGCGATGCGCTCCTTGCTTTCCCGCTCATTGCGCGCGTTCAGCACCCACGGCGTTTCCTCCAGCACGATGCCTTTCAGTTCGGTGTTCTTCTCCAATGCACTGGCGAAGGCTTCCGGGCCGGACCGCTTCCATTGCGCGAAGACCTCCTTGATCTTCGGCCGCTTCTCCACGATGTCGGCGGCGAGCGTGTTGGCAAAGTACCGGCTGAAGACCTGCTCGGCGCAATCGTGCGGGTACTCCATCAGGTAGGGCAGCGCCTGCACGGCGTACCACGCGGGGTCGGGCGTGTACTCCAGCTTGAGACCTTGGGTGCGCAACGTGGTGCTGGTGTTGTTCTTCAGCTTGTCCAGCGTGAAGGTCTTCGTGCCTTTGCCATTGCTCCACAGCGGCAGGCTTTCGGTCACGAGCAATTTGTCGGAGAGCACGGGCAGCGGTTTTTCCTCGCCGTCGCTGGACCCATTGCCACTGGCCGTGATGCGCACGCTCACCATGTGCATGCCTGCCTGTCCGGCGGGCGGGCCTTCGGGCACGGTGATGTCCCACGCCACGTTGGCGCTCTGGCCGGGCGCAGCGGTGAAGCCGCGAGCATTGTCCTTCAGGTCGAAGGCCGCGTTGACCGCCTTGCCGGTGAAGGGGTCGAAGAGTTCCAGCTTCGCGGAACCGGTCACGCTCGCTTCGATGGCGTTGATCTTGGCGGTGAGCGTGATGCGATCGCCTTCGCGGAGGAAGCGCGGCAGGTTGGGCACCACCATCAACGGTTTCTGCGTGATCGTCTCCTTCGTGAAGGTGCCCACCTTCAGGTCGGTGGTGTGCGCCAGGCCCAGCAGCTTCCAGCGGGTGAGCGCCTCGGGCATGGTGAACTTCAGGATCACGGCTCCGTCCTTGTCGGTGAGCAGGTCGGGAAAGAAGAAGGCGGTCTCGCGGAAGTCGGTGCGGATGGCGGGCATGGGCACGGGGGCCGGGGCACCGCCGCTCTCTTGCGGCGGCAGGCCGACGCCCGCTTCGCTCTCTTCCACCTCCGCATCGGCCTTCATCGCCGGGTCCATCGCGCCGGAGGCCGGTGCCGCCGCGTTCATCTCCATCAGCATCAGGCCGTCACCCCCCGCCCGGGAGGTGGCGTAGTGTCGGTGCCCGTACCGGTCCAGCCCGTACCGGTCCAGCTCCGGGTAGGCATGCATGGTGTCGCCCGGCAGGCCGCGGTCCCACCACGGTTGCTGGCCATGGGCCACGCCGAAGGGCACCGCACGGCCCCACCCGAGACGCGCGTAATGGCGGGGCCACACGGCCATGTCCCAGCCATGCGGTACGAAGTGGTCCAGGGAGGCATCGTACATCGCGGCGAGCACCTGCGCGGCCACCTTGCTGTTCTTCTCGCCGGTGATGCGCAGCCGCCATTCCTCCTGCGCACCGGGCAGCAGCTTGTCGCGGAAGGTCATCCACTCCACGTGCAGCTCCTTGTTGCTCCACGGCACATCGATGAAGAGGCTTTGGCGGTGCTCGCGACCGCGCTCGATGCAGATGAAATGCACGGTGTAGCCGCCGCGGTCGCTTTCCAGCGTTTCGAGTTCCACGCGCTGCTGCCCTTCCGCTATGGCGAACCAGCGCCGCACCACGATCCGGCCGTCGCGCTCCACTTCCATGAGCACATGGGCCTTGGGCAGGCCGGAGCCGATCAGCAGCACGGCCTTCTCGCCGGGCCCCACCGTGGTGCGCACCGGTTGCACGTGGAAGGCGGCGTGCTCGAAGCCGGTGTGCTGCACGGCGGGGTCGTACAGGGTGAACACCTTCGATGCCTTCACCAACTCGCCGCCGGGGTCGCGGGCCTCCATCTCGATCAGGTAGTTGCCCACGTCCCATCCGCGCATCAGTGAGAGGTCCAGCGGGCGTTCATCGGGGAGGCCCTGGCCCATGCCGAAGGAACTGCCGCTGTGCGCCCAATGCGCCGGGTCGTGCTCATCGCCGTACGCGTCGTGCGGGAACAGCGCCGCGAACTCCGCCGCGTCCATCACGGTCCGGTCCGGCCGCTCCCACGGCCGCGTGCGCTTCGGGCCGCCATCGGGCTTCATCAGCCGGGTGATGCGCACGTCGAAGGGGATGCCCATGCGCTCACCGTTGAGGTTGCGCACCGCCATCTCCACGCTGTCCACGGTGCTGCGGTCCACCGCGTCACCCAGCCCGATGTGCAGGTCGATGCTGCGATGGCCCACGCTCAATTGCGTGCGGCCTTCCTGCGTCTCGCCGTTCATGTCCGTCACGTGCGCCTCCACGGTGTACACGAAGGTGGGATCGGCCGCGCGTGCGATCGACCGGTCGGCCTCGGCGAGGAATTCCACGGTGAAGGCGCCCGCAGCGTCGGTGCGGCCGGCCCCGTTGGCGATCTCGGTGGGGCGGCCCCACGGGATGATGCTGCGCCAGTACCAGCCGCACCACCACGGCATGCGGGCCTCGCGCATCACCTTCCAGCGCACCTCCGCCCCATCGAGGGGCACGCCCGCATGGCTCTTCGCCGTGCCGCTCACGGTGGCCTGTTCGCCAAGTTTTGGCGCAGTGGCCACGGGGTCGAACACCACCTCGAAGGTGGGCCGCTTGTACTCCTCCACGCGGATGTGCCGGCTGCCGTGCGGGTCGCTGATGGCCATGGCACCGGTGAGCACGCCCTGCGGCGCGGTGAAGGTGCCGTGGAAGGCCCCGTGGTCATCGGTCACCGCCTCCTGCCGGGCGATCTCCTCGCCGTTGGCGTCGGTGAACCGCACGGTGGTGCGGTGCCCGGCCTTCACCACGGTGGTGCCCCCGCGCTTCACGGAAACGATGCCCTTGTAGTGGACCTCCTGCCCGGGCCGGTAGATGGCGCGGTCGGTGAACAGGAAGGTGCGTACGGTGTCGGCGTCGGGGCCGTGGTCGTGGTACCGGCCGTAGCCCTGGGCCTGCTGCTTTTCACCGCCATGGGTGATGGTCCACCGGTACTGGCCCCGCACGCTCTCGTCCAGCTTGATGGTGGCCATGCCATCGGCGTCGGTGGTGGTGGTGCCGATGAGCAGGTCGCGGTATTCGCCGTTCTGCCAGCGCTGGGTGGACAGTTCGGCCTTCGCATCGCGGACGGGTGCGCCGGTGGTGCGGTCGGTGACGAGCACAGCGGCCTGGTCGTCCGGTGGTTGCCGGGTGGCCAGGGCCAGGCGAGTGACCGTGAACGGGGTGAACTGCACGTTCGCCTGCCCCGGCGGGAAGCTCTCCGCATCACTGACGATCAGCTGGTAGCTCCCCGTTGGAAGACCGTCCACCGGTAGTTCCACGAGGTGTTCGTTCAGGTCGCCGTCGTCGGGGAGGGTGGCGCTCCAGGCGCGCACCGGCGGGAGTTCCAACAGTCGCCTGTACGCCTCCTCGTCCCGCCTGCTGCGGCGATCGTTCACCGCATCGTCCTTCACCACGCGCAGCCACACCTGCTTCACGTTGGTGTATGCGAGCGCCGCCCGGAACGGGGTCTCCGGTGCCTGGGCCTGTTCGGTGCGGATGCTGATGGCGGGCGTTTCCAGGCGGGCGACCAACGCTGCGGCATTCTGCGCACCGAAGGAGCCGGGCCACTTCGCGATCGCCGCGCGCGCCATGTCCACCGCCGCCTTGCGCTCCCATTTCCACGTCCCCGCCGTGTCCAGCCGATCGTATTTGTCGCCCTGCGCCGCGTGCCACCGGGCGATCGCGGTCATCACCTCGGCCTCGCAGCTGTTCTGGGGCAACCGGCTGCGCAGCAGTTCCAGTGCGGCCAGGTGCAGCGAGTCCTTGTTCGGCAGGGTGCTGCGCGCATGCACGTATTGCAGCCGGTCCAGGGTCACGTCCACCAAAGCGTCGGGCTCCGAGCCGCTCAGGTGGTTGAGCTCCAGTTGTTGGTACAGCCGCAGCGCCTGGAATTCCCATGCGGTGCTGTCGCGATGGGTGAGGGTCCGGTGCGCGAAGGGCTCGAAGAGGGTGAAGAAGAAGGGGTCGTCCAGCGTGAAGCGCCAGGCGGGTTCGCTGATGCGCGTCTCGGTGTTGCGGAAGATGGCGATCGCGCGGTGGGCCAGCAGGTCGTGTACGGTGGGGCGCAGGGCGATCGCCGCGTTCAGCCTTTCGGCTTCCTTGGGCAGCAGCAGCGGGGCCAGGTCGCCCACGGGCATGTGCCGCAGGGTGTCGTACGGCTCCAGCGAGGCCAGCAGCTCGCCGATCACCTTGCGCATGAAGGCGGCCTGGTCCCAGGTGTCCGGGTCGTCGCCGGTCTCGCCCATCGGCGTGCGCTCCAGCACCCGCCAGCGGTCCTGCTGGTACCACTGCCAATACTGCTCGGCGATCACCGACCGCAGCAATTGGCCCAGGGGCACTTCGTCGGTGGCGGCACGCTCCTCCAGCGCGGCGATGGTCGCGCGGCGGTCCACGCCGGTGAGCTGCTGGAAGTGCGCGGTGTACATCCAGGCCCGGAACTCGGTGTGCGGGTCGCCGTCGGCCCGTGCCTGTCGGCGAAGGGCCTCCGTGGCCTGCAAGGCGGTGGCGTACTGGCCCTGGTCGCTCAGCGAGTCGATGGCGGCCCAACGGGGATCGGCGGGGGTGGCGGTCATGGCGGGCTTCTTCGTGGCGCAGCCCAGGAGCACGGCCACAACGACCGCGATGCCGGGCATGATCTTCATACCATGCTGCATCATGCGCCCGCGCCCCGGTTTGATCGCGGCACGGGTACCGCAAAGCTCGTTGTTCATGCGGTATGCTGCGGCCCGGTGACGGTATCGCCATGGCGCGCCTTCCACCGGCCCGGGTCGTGTACGGCCGGCGGGGCCGATGGCATGCCGGTGTACCCGGTGCCCCGCGATCAGGTGCCGCCGGTCCGTGCCAGGTCCACCTCGGGATCGAGCGGTGCGCCGTCGAAGAGATGGGCGGCCAGGTGCCGTGCGCACCACGGTGCCAGCAGCACGCCGCGTGCGCCCAGCCCGTTGAGCACGGCCTCCTGCGGTGCGATGCGGCCCATGATCGGCCGGCGGTCGCGCGCTGTTGGGCGCACGCCGGCCCGGTGCCCGATGACCTCCGCCCGCGCCATGGCACCGGCACCGAGCAGGGCGGCCGCTTTCTCCAGCAGCCATCGCCGCCCTTCTTCCGTGGGGCCTTCCCACACGTCGTCCCACTTGAAGGTGGCGCCCACGCGGTAGCGGTCATCGCCCAGCGGCAGCACGAACACGTGCCGGTGTACCAAATGGTCGAGTGCCAGGCCCGGTATGCGCAGTTCCAACGTTTCGCCCTTCACCGGCACCAGCCCCGGCAGCGTGTCGAAGGCGCCCGTGCAACGCACCAGCAGGGGCGCGGAGCAGACGCCCGCATGGAAGGACCCGCCGCTGTGCTGCACCGCATGCCGGTCGGCCGGCACCCAATGGCCTTCCGCCCGCAGGCGTGCCTCCAGGGCATCGAGGTGGGCATGCACATTGAGCCGTGCGCAGGCATGCACGCGCGCGGTGCCGTGCGGGGCATGCACGCCCGGGACCGCGTGCCGGCCGGGGGACACGAAGGGGGCCAGGTCCGCATCGGGCTGCCGGGCGGCCCACGCGGCGGCCACGGCGGCGTTGGGCAGCACGGTGTGCAGCGGCAGGGGGTGCCAGGCCCGGGTGCCGGCCCGGCGGTAGTGCTCCTCGGCGATGGGCAGCAGGGTGTGCGCGCGCCAGCTGGGCAACAGCCGCCGCACCACCACGGGATTGACCACGCCGGCGGCCGCACGCGATGCTTCGCCGGGGCGAGCCGCGCCCACCACGGCCACGCGCAGGCCGCGCCGGCGGCACTCGTAGGCGAAGGCGGCACCGGCCAGGCCATGGCCCTGCACCATCACGTCATGGGTGGGAGGCATGCGGCCGCCAAGCTATGGCCGGAAGGAAGCACGACGGATCACGCGGCGACCAACCGGTGCATGCGCGCAATGAGCTGCTCCTGGTCGTAGGGCTTGCGCACCAGGTCGTTGCCGCCGTTGCCCAGCACCACGGCGTGCAGGTGGGGCTGCTCGAAGGTGGTGAGCGCCATGATGGGCGTGCGGAAACCGTGGTCGCGCACGCGCTCGATGGTCTCCAGGCCGTGCATGGCGGGCGGCGCCAGGTCCAGCATGATCAGGTCCGCCGGGGCCCGTTGCAGCACCGTGACCAGGTCCGCCGCATCGCGCAGGGCGGTCACGGTCCAGCCGGCGTCCTGCAACCGCTGCTCCAGGAGCTTGCGCACCAGGGCGTCCGCTTCGATCATCACGACATGGGGCATGGCACAGGGGATGTCGCGCCCTGTTACGCCGCCCGCCCGGCGATGTTCCGCTCAGGCGGCCTTCAGGCGGAAGACCCAGAACTTCTGCATCAGGAAGTTGAACACCGAGCAGAAGCCGGTGGCCCCGGCGAAGGCCACGAAGTACTTGTAGGGCACGCCCACCAGCCACGCATGCTCGTGCAGCAGGTGCAGCAGGCCGGTGTTGATGCCCACGTTCATCAGCAGCGACATGCCGTAGGTGAGCATGAACTTCACCAGGCGGCGGTCGCTGCGGTCCTTGCGGCGCCAGGTCCACCGTTTGTTCAGGTGGTAGGTCACCATCAGGCCGCACAGGAAGGAGAGGGTCTTGGCCACGGCCTCGTTGCCGAAGCCACCGGCCACGCGCATCTCGGGCAGCACCTGGAGGAACACCCAGTAGGCCGCCAGGTCGGTGAGCACGGCGAGCGCGCCGATGAAGCCGAACTTGACGATCTGCTTGTTGCCTTCCCTGAACTTGCGGGGGTCGAGCCGGTCCATCCGCGGCAAGGTAAAGCAAGGTCGGCACGGGCCGGTCAACCGCCGAAGGCCCGGAACACGTCGTTGGCGTTGGCGAAGAGCAACAGCCCCAGCAGCAGCACCATGCCCACCAATTGGGCGGCCTCCATCACCCGTTGCGGGGCGGGCTTGCCGGCGATCATCTCGTACAGCAGGAACATCACGTGGCCGCCGTCCAGCGCGGGAATGGGCAGGATGTTCATGAAGGCCAGGATGATGCTCAGGAAGGCGGTCATGTTCCAGAACAGCTGCCAGTCCCAATCGGGGCTGAACAGGCTGCCGATGGTGCCGAAGCCGCCGATCTGGCTGGCGCCGCTCTTGCTGAAGAGCAATTTCATGGACCGCACGTAGCTGGTGAGGGTCTCCCATCCGCTCTTGATGCCGGCGGGGATGGATGCCAGCAGCCCGTAGGATTCGCGGGCCGTGTTGAACCAGTCGCCGAGCGGGCGGTTGCCCACGCCCACCAAGCCGTTCTCGTCCACCTGCACGGTCACGTCCACGCGCTCGCCCCCACGCTCCACGGTGAGCTGCGCCCGCTCGCCCGCGCGCTCGGCGATCACGCGCTTGAAGTCCAGGAACCAGGGGGTGGCCTGTGCATCCACGCCCACGATGCGGTCGCCCTTGCGCAGGCCGCTGCCCGCCGCGCCGCCGCCGGGCAGGATGGTGTCCACCACGAACGGCACGCAGGGCACGAAGAGCTGGGTCTCGCGGCTGGCCAGTATGCGCTCCTCCACGCCCGGGGCCAGCTGCAGGGTGCGGGTCTCGCCGCCGCGCTCCACGGTCACCTGGCGGGCCCCGTCGATCAGGATGCTGCGCGGCACCTCCTCCAGCGTGGCGGGCGCCCGGCCGTCCACCGCCACGATCCGGTCGCCGTCCTCGAAGCCCTCGGCCTTCATCACTTCCGCCGGGTGTACGCCGTAACGCAGCTCGGCGAGCGGCAGGTATTCCTTGCCCCACGTGTACAGCACGCCGATGTAGATGAGCATGCCCAGCAACAGGTTCACGGTGACGCCGCCCACCATGATGACCAGCCGCTGCCAGGCGGGCTTGCTGCGGAACTCCCACGGCTGCGGCGGACGGGCCATCTGTTCCTTGTCCATGCTCTCGTCCACCATGCCGGCGAGCTTCACGTAGCCGCCCAGGGGCAGCCAGCCCACGCCGTACTCGGTGTCGCCGATCTTCTTCTTCCACAGGGAGAACCACGGGTCGAAGAAGAGGTAGAACTTCTCCACGCGCACCTTGAACCAGCGGGCGGGGATGAAGTGGCCCATCTCGTGCAGGGTCACGATGATGGACAGGCTCAGGATGAACTGGGCGGCTTTGATCAGGATCTCCATGCAGGGATGCGTTCGCGGGCCACGCGCCGGGCCTCGGCGTCGGTGGCGAGCAGGTCGGCCAGGTCGGGGGCCGCTTGGAAAGGTATGCTGTCCAGGGTGCGGCCCACCAGGTCGCTCATCTCCAGGAAGCCGATGCGGTCCTGCAGGAAGAGCTCCACGGCCACCTCGTTGGCGGCGTTGAGCACGCACGGCGCGTTGCCGCCCGTGCGCATGGCCTCCAGCGCCAGGGCCAGGTTGCGGAAGGTCCCGGGGTCGGGCGGCTCGAAGGTGAGCGCCGGATATTGCGTGAAGTCGAAGCGCGGCCAGGCGGTGGGCACCCGCTCGGGGTAGGCCATGGCGTAGAGGATGGGCAGCTTCATGTCCGGCAGGCCCATCTGCGCCTTCATGCTGCCGTCGCGGAACTGCACCATGCTGTGTACGATGCTCTGCGGGTGTACGATGATCTCGATCTGGTCGGCCTTCAGGTCGAAGAGCCACCGGGCCTCGATCGCCTCCAGCCCTTTGTTCATCAGGCTGGCGCTGTCGATGGTGATCTTGGCGCCCATGTCCCAATTGGGGTGCTTCAGCGCCTGGGCACGGGTCAC
>JAVFAQ010000014.1:0-17565 GCA_034002325.1 Flavobacteriales bacterium
GGCTCCAGCTGGGGTGGGCCAGGCTTTCCAGCAGCACGGCGGGGTCGGTGGTCTCCTTGCCGTCGGCGCCCAAGCCGTTGCGCTTGATCTCCAGGCTCTGGCAGGCCTTCTGCAACGCTTCCTGGAAGCTGCGGCCGATGCCCATGGTCTCGCCCACGCTCTTCATCTGCACGCCGAGGCGGCGGTCGCTGCCCTCGAACTTGTCAAAATTCCAGCGCGGCACTTTCACGATCACGTAATCGAGCGTGGGCTCGAAGAAGGCGCTGGTGCCGGTGATGGGGTTCTCCACCTCGTCCAGCCGGTAGCCGATGGCGAGCTTGCTGGCGATCTTGGCGATGGGGTAGCCGGTGGCCTTGCTGGCCAGTGCGCTGCTGCGGCTCACCCGCGGATTGATCTCGATGGCGAAGATCTCCTCCTTCTCGTCGGGGCTTACGGCGAACTGCACGTTGCAGCCGCCGGCGAAGTCGCCGATGGCGCGCATCATCTTGATGGCCTCGGTGCGCATGCGCTGGTAGGTGCGGTCGCTCAGGGTCATCGCGGGCGCCACGGTGATGCTGTCGCCGGTGTGGATGCCCATGGGATCGAAGTTCTCGATGCTGCAGATGATCACCACGTTGTCGTCCTTGTCGCGCAGCAGCTCCAGCTCGTATTCCTTCCAGCCCAGCAGGGCCTTGTCGATCATCACCTCGTGGATGGGGCTGATCTGCAGGCCGTGCTTCAGCAGCTTGTCGAACTCGGCCGGGTCATGCACGAAGGCGGCGCCCGCGCCCCCCAGGGTGTAGCTGGCGCGGATCACCAGCGGGAAGCCGAACTCCTGCGCCACCTTCTTGCCTTCGAGGAAGCTGGTGACCGTGCGGCTGGGCGCCATGGGCACGCCGATGCGCTCCATCAACTGGCGGAAGCGCTCGCGGTCCTCGGTGATGTCGATCGCCTCGGTGTCCACCCCGATCATGCGCACGCCGTGGGCCTTCCAGATGCCCAGCTTCTCGCACTCGATGGCCAGGTTCAGCGCGGTCTGGCCGCCCATGGTGGGTAGCACCGCATCGATCTTGTGCTTCTGCAGGATCTCCTCGATGCTCTGCGTGGTCAGCGGCTTCAGGTACACGTTGTCGGCCGTGACCGGATCGGTCATGATGGTGGCCGGGTTGCTGTTGATCAGCGTCACCTCGATGCCCTCTTCGCGCAGGGAGCGGCTGGCCTGGCTGCCGCTGTAATCGAACTCGCAGGCCTGGCCGATGACGATGGGCCCGCTGCCGATGAGCAGGACCGACTTGATGGAAGGATCTTTGGGCATGTCCGGTAGTTGGATACCGGAGCGCAAATGTACCCGCCGCGGGCCAGGGCGCCGCCGAATGTGGATAAGGCGCGGGGATCGTGGAGGAAATGCGGCCGGACATGTGTCGCTCCGAGCAAAGCCCAGGGCTGTGGGCGTGCCCCTCTCCCCGCCCGCATGGCCTGCGCACGGGCCGGGCTGTCCGCTATGGCCGGCTTGCGCTGTGCGGCATCGCATCGGGCTGCGGGGTCTGCGCGTGCCGCGCCGGGCCTGCCTGCCGTCAGGCAGGCCGCCGCTGCCATCCCTCACGCGGGGTTCACGGCCTTACGACAACGATGGCTGCGGGGCCTCCGTGGCCAGCTGGTCGCGGCCGGCGGGCCGCACCGGCGCAAGACCTGGCTGCCGGCAACTACGGTGTGTACACATCTTTCATAGGGCCAACGGCCCGTGGCATACCAGCCCATGGCATCGCCATGGGTTCGGAAATGCCGTGCGTTCGTGCAGGGCTGAAGGCCCGACACAAATCGGACGCATATCGGCCTACGCGATCGATCGCCGGTTGTACCGGGCCTTCAGCCCTGATCCGATACGGGCGCCTCCAAGCCCCATGGCGATGCCATGGGCTGGTATGTGTCGGGCCTTCAGCCCGGCATCGGCATGTACCGTCCGAGATGTGTACACACCGTAGTTGCCGTCAGGCAGGCCGCCACTACGCCCCCTCACGCGGGGTACACGGCCTTACGACAACGATGGCTGCGGGGCCTCCGTGGCCAGCCACTTCCGGGCGTCCACCTCGTCGGTGAAGATCTCCGTGGCATGCTCGCGCGGGTGGTACCGGAAGTGGATCTCCGCCAGCTTCGGGTTCAACGGGCCCTTGGCCACCACGGCCAGGCGCCGCGCATTGCCGCAACGGCCGTGCAGCGCGTGGTGGTCCACCGTCACCGCCCGGATGTCCACCTCCATGTCGGCGGGCAGCACGGCCAGCACATCGGGGGTGCCCTCGGCGCAGAGGGCCTTCTTCGCGTGGATCACTTCGCCCATGCCGGCCGCGTCCAGCGTGATGTCCGGCTTGAACCATACCTCCACCAACCGGTCCGAGACACGGTCCACCAAGGCCTGCGCGGTCTCGATGGGTCCCTGCGTGGTCCTGTTCATGCCGCAAAAATAAGTAGTATGCGCGCATAATATTTCGCCGCACGGCTGAGATGGGCCGGTATTGTGAAGATCTAACACGGCGCGCGCCCCATGCACGCCGGGGCCGTCAGATCGCCTCGGCCACCACGAACACGCTGCCGGTCACCAACACCAGGTCGTCCGGGCCGGCGGCCGTGCGTGCGGCGTCCAGGGCGTGTGCCACGGAAGGGTGCGCGGTGCCCGTGAGGCCCGCCGCATGGGCCTGCTCCCGCAGCAGGGCGGCGTCCATCCCGCGGGGGATGTCGGCCTTGCAGAAATGGTAGGTGGCCTCGCGTGGCAATTCCGCGAGGGCCGCCCCGATGTCCTTGTCGTGTACCATGCCCAGCACCACGTGCAGGTGCCGGTGCGGGGTGCGCCGCAACATGGCCCGCACGGTGCGCAGGCCGTCCGCGTTGTGGGCCACGTCGGCGATGGTGAGCGGCCCCCGGGCGATGGTCTCCCAGCGGCCTCGCAGACCGGTGCGGGCCACCACTTCGGCGCATCCTTCGGCCATGGCCCGCTGCGGGACCGACCAACCGCGCTCGCGCAGGCGTTGCACGGTGGCCAGCGCCGTACGGGCATTGTGCTCCTGGTGCGGGCCGTCCAGACCGATGGGGAAGGGGAGGGGGACGGTCTGGTCCACCCGGGTGAGCGGCGCGTCCATCTCCATGGCCTTGCGCACCAGCACGTCGCGCACGGCCCCATCGGCCTGGCCCACCACCACGGGCACGCCACGCTTGATGATGCCCGCCTTCTCCGCCGCGATGGCCGCCGGTGTGGCGCCCAGGAAGGCGGTGTGGTCCAGGCCGATGTTGGTGATCACGCTCACTTCCGGCGTCACCACGTTGGTGCTGTCCAGGCGCCCGCCCATGCCGCATTCGATCACCGCGATGTCCGTCCGTTCCTCCCGGAACCACCACAGGGCCAGTGCCACGCCCCATTCGAAGAACGATGCGTCGATCCCCTCGAAGGCGGCCCGGTACCGGTGTACGAAGCGCACCACATCATCCGCGGGGACCATGCGCCCATCGATCCGGAAGCGCTCGCGGAAATCCTTCAGATGGGGCGAAGTGTGCAGGCCGGTCTTGTACCCGGCGGCCTGCAACATGCCGGCGATGAACGATGCCGTGCTGCCCTTGCCGTTGGTGCCGGCCACATGCACGCAGCGCAGCCCCTGTTCCGGGTGGCCCAGCGCGCGCATCAGGGCGTGGGTGTTGCCCAGGTCGGCCTTGTACGCGGCGGCGCCCACGCGCTGGTACATGGGCAGCCGCGCCAGCAGGTACGCCAGGGTCTCCGCGTAGTCCACGGTCACTGGAGGATGAACTCGAAGACGATGAACCCGGCCTGGTCCGTGGTGGCGCCGGGGTTGGCGCTGAATCGGAACTCGCGCGCGTAGCCCTCGGCCAGGCGGTGCAGCTGGGACGAGGTGGTGGTGGTGGGGCGGTCCAGGCGGCCTTTGGCGTACACCACGGTGCCGGTGGGGTCCACGCGGATGTCCACGGCCACCTTGCCGGCCTCGGTGTTGTCGTTGCGGAAGGTGGGCGTGCGTGCGAGCCCCCGGCCGTCCAAGCGCCCCTCGAAGCCCTCCCCGTGGAAGCTGCCGATGCCGCTGCCGCCGCCACCGCTGGTGCTGGAGGCGCTCCCCGTTCCGGTGGTGGTGGTGGACGATGGCGCGCTCGGTGTGTTGCTCGGGGCGAACAGCGCGTCGCGGTTCGGTGTGCGGGGGGCGGGCTCGGCGGGTTTGGGGTCCGGCTCGGGCTTCTCCGGCTTGGGCACCGCCACCGGGCTCTCGGCCTGGGTGGCCACCGGCTCGGGCGTCTCCTCCACGGGCACCGGCGCGGCCGCGCTGGCGGGCTGCGGATCGGGTGCGGCCGGAAGGATGGCCCCGCCTCCGCCGGCGTCCTCCATCACCAATTCGATGTGGTACTCCTCGGGCAACGGATGGGGCTGGTCCAGGCCGATCAGCAGGAACAACAGCAGCAGCAGCACATGCACCACCACCGTGCCGATGGCCCCGGTGCGGCGGTCCCGCTGTTGTTGGTCGATCGCGATGCTGCTCATGGTCGCGTGCCCCTGTCCCACCGGGGCTATTTCGGCTTGGTGGCCAGGATGATCCGCCACTTGTTGCGCTTGGCCACGTCCAGCACTTCCACAGTGATGCCCGTGGGCACGCTCTGGTCCACGTGCAGCACGATGGCCTGGTCCGGCGGCAGGGCGCTCATCTCGCCTTGCAAGACCTGCTCCAGCTGCTCGCGCTGCACCAGCTGGTTGTTCACGCTCAAATGCTGCTCGGCATCGATCCGCACGGCCACCTTCGGCTTCTCCTTGGTCTGGTTGGCGCTCGTGGGCAGGTCCACCGGCAGGGCGTACGGGCTGACCAAGGTGCTCACGATCACGAAGAAGATCAGCAGCAGGAACACCAGGTCGGCCATGGAGGCCATGCTGAAGCCGGTATCGACCTTATGGGAGCTCTTCAGGGCCATGCTGTGCTATTTGACGGGTGAGTCCAGGACGTCCATGAAGGCGATGGTGTCGGCCTCCATGGTCTGCACCACCTTGTTCACCCGCGACACCAGGGTGTTGTAAGCGATGTACGCGGGGATGCCCACCACCAGGCCGGCCACGGTGGTGACCATCGCCTGCATGATGCCGCCGCTCAGCTGCGCGATCTCCACCCCGGCCCCGCTGATCTTCATCGCGTGGAAGGTGACGATCATGCCCATGACCGTGCCCAGGAAGCCGAGCATGGGCGCGGCGCCCGAGATGGTGGCCAAGATGCTCAGGCCCCGCTCCAGTTGGTAGATCTCCAACTTGCCGGCGTTCTCGATGCTCACCTCGATGTCCTTCAGCGGCCGCCCGATCCGGCTGATGCCCTTGTCCAGCATCCGCGCGATCGGCGTGTTGGCCTGGGCGCACAGGTTGCGGGCCGAATCGACCTTGCCGTCGTGGATGTAGTCGCGGATCCGCGCCATGAAGTCCTTGTCCTGCTTCAACGCCCGGCGGATGGCCAGGCTGCGCTCGATCACGATGTAGACCGTGATGATCGACATCAGCCCCAGCGGCACCATTATGAACCAGCCGCCGTCCTGGATCAACTGCCAGACGGAGATGGTCTCGATCACGGGCTCCCCGGCGGTCGCTGCGGCCTGCTCCAGGAACTGCCGGGCATCGGTGGTGTGGTCCTGGACCTGGATGGAAAGCGGGAGGAAGGTCATGGGTGGCGGATTGGGAATGGAACGGGGCCGGGCCCGGTGGAAGTATTTCAGTTCAGTTGGGCCAGCGCGATCTCGAACGCCGTGCGGCTCAGGTGCGTGCGCTGCGGATGGCGGGCGTGGGTGCGCTCCAGGGCCGCGCCGATCGTCGTGCTCACGTCCGCGAAGATGGCCTGGTCCGTGAGGCTGTTGCCGGGCCGCATGCAATAGGCGAACACCCGGGCCATGCCGCAGTTGGCGATGAAGTCGGGGATCACGCTCACGCGGCCGTCGGCGTGCTCGGCGATGGGGCCGTAGAAGATCTCCGGGTCGGCGAAGGGCACGTTGGCACCGCTGCCGATCAGCTCCAGCCCGCCGGCCACTAGGCGGTCCACCTGCGCGCGGGTCACCACGCGGCTGGCGGCGCAGGGCATGAAGATCTCCGCCCCCGTGTCCCAGATGCGGGCCTCGGCATCGGCGTAGGGCAGCAGCCCGGGGGCCTTCAACTGGTTGCCCTGCTTGTGGAGGAAGAGGTCGCGCACCTGGTCCTCGTCCAGGCCGTCGGGCGCGATCAGCCCGCCGTCGCGGTCGATGATGCCCACGATGCGCACGCCCTGGCGGCTCAGGTAATAGCCCGCCGCCGAGGCCACGTTGCCCCAGCCCTGCACGATGGCGCGCTTGCCGCGCAGCTCGCCGCCGTACACGCGGTGGTGGTGGCGCACGCTCTCGGCCACGCCCCAGCCGGTGATCATATCGGCCACGGCATAGCGCCCGGCCACCGGCACGTACGCCGGGTCGTCCACCTTCTTGCTCACCCCCGTGCGCAGCTGGCCGATGGCCTCGTGGGCGGTGGCGTCGTCGGCACCGAGGTGGCCGCGCACCACGCCCTCCTGCGGGTGCAACAGGCCGTTGGCCGCGGTGATGGGGATCACATCGTGCAGCTCGTCGATGTTCAGGTCGCCGCCGGTGCCGTAGTACTGCTTCAGCAGCGGGTCCACCGCCTTGAACCAGCGTTCCAGCACCTCGCCCTTGCGCGGGT
Source organism: Flavobacteriales bacterium (assembly GCA_034002325.1). Taxonomy (GTDB): domain Bacteria; phylum Bacteroidota; class Bacteroidia; order Flavobacteriales_F; family PHOS-HE28; genus PHOS-HE28. The sequence goes on from JAVFAQ010000014.1 coordinate 6,677, forward strand.
CGGCGGGGTCGAAGTCGATGCCGCTCTTGGCGCCGCCGATGGCCGGGCCGCTCACGGTGAACTTCACCTCCATGGTCTTCGCCAGGCTCTCCACCTCGCGCCTGTCCAGGCCCTTGCGCATGCGCGTGCCGCCGCCGGCCGCGCCGCCGCGCAGGCTGTTGATCACCACCCAGCCACGGGCGCCGGTGGGGGCATCGTTCCACTCAAAGACGATCTCGGGGGCGCGCTCCTCGAAGCGGCGCAGGGCATCACGCATCTACGGTTATTCTCTAACAGGCCAAAGGTAGCCAGGCCCCCGGCGGGCCTCTTCCGGCCGGCGGCAGGTTGTCAGGCGCGGTGTGTTAATTGGCAGCGGTGGGTGCGCCGGCTGGGTGGGCGCGACGCCGATCGGGGCGCAGCCGGGACCAATGTGCCCGGCCACTATCTTTATGCCGAGCACGCACCCCGGACCGCTGGCGTGCGATCATCGCCCCGGACGATGCCGACCCGCGAACAGCCCGATGATGCCCGCCGAGCCCGGTGCGGCCCTGGGACCTTTGAGGGTGGCTCGAAGTACCTCGAACGTCCCGGTGGGCACCGGGAGGCACGCGAAGCGATCGTTCGCTCAGGCAAGGCGCAGCGAAGAGAGGATACTGGAATGCAGTATCCGACTCAGCCGCAACGCAGTATGGGCGAACGAGGGCGCGCATTCAATAGAACCTTCGATGATCGATCGTGCCGCCGGAGCGTGGTACTTCGAGCCACCCTTCAGGCCATGCGGCAAGCCGCCCGGCAACAGGAGCAAGCACCTCAACATGCGGAGCAATGAAGAAGCGGACCAATTACTTCCTGCTGTCCGGACTGTTCCTCGCGGGATATCTGGTAACCCAGGTCACGGATGTGTACGGGTCTTCGGGATGGGTCGAAGTCTTCCTGCTGTTCATGGGCGTGGTCTTCCTGATCATCGGGATATCGAGAAGAACACCGCCCGACAAGGGGGCCGGCGACTGAACCCGGCCCCAGGGGCAGCGCATGGGCGTGCGGGGGCTGAGCAGCAGAAGCGCAGAAAAATTTGGCCGGAACAGGAGAACGGCTACCTTGTGCGCTACGACCAACTTGTGCTACACCCAGGTGACCGACCACGACCTGAAGCGGATCAAAAGCCCCTTGGACAACCTATGATACTCTCCGGACACGACCTGCACGCAATGTGCTTGACGCAATGCGTGAAGCACCTCGACCGTCGCAGAGCAAGCTGGTTTACAGGGACTTAAGAAATCAATCCGCCAGTTGGAGTTGCGTCTATTTAGGAGTTATAAGCCATATTAAATGACAACCTACTCTAAAATAAGAAAAACTGCTCTGACACATTGGAAATCTCGTTCAAAGAGAGTTTTCAAAGTAACAGACAACCTTGTTGACAGCATTGAATGCAGTTGGCAGGACAAAGCAGTTGCATTAGGTTATAATCACATAAGTATCTTTTGTTCAATTGGACAATTTGGCTCGCATATTACTGACCTTCTTAGAGACTACCGTTTTGACAAATATGAATTTGACCAAACTGAAGAAATCAACGAACTCATTTTTAGATATTACACGAGAGTTTTACTTATCGCTTCCGAAATTTTCACTGACTTTCAAGACTTATATATCATAGCAGACGACAAATTGACGACAAAACAACTTGGCGGACTTCAAGGCTCAGTATTAAAGAGTAAACAAGATATTGCAAGACAGAAACTAGCCAATAACACAGCAAAAATCAAAGTATTACTCGACTATATAAACAAGATTTGTAAACATAAAACTTCAAACTTTCATATCTGCAATCACCACATACAGTTTTTGTTTGAAGATTTTCATACGGACATAAAATCCAAAAAGAAAAGAGTTGAACTTGGCAACATTAAGACGTTTACTGCCTACGACACGACAACACTTAAGAAGCATATCAAGCCAAATTATATAGTTATCCCCAAACTTCAATTCATTATTGATTTGATTATTGACGGGTATAAGGTTTTGGATGACCTGTTTAATTCTGACAACACGAAATTTGAATTTATCTGCAAGCACTATGACGACAAATAGAAATACGGCTTATAACACGGGTTTTGCGTCAGGCGGGGTGACGTGCAAACTTGGAGCTTTGTGCTTCTATTCAAGTTCAGTGCTGGTTGAGAGTTTTGTGCTCCGAAACCCGCCCGAACGCAAAGCCCGAAAACGTTAGCACCTCCCTCACCCCCCGTTCATCGCGGCAACCCAGCACCCCTCACCCCGCATACACCGCCCCGCCCACGCTAGCCCTTTTCGCGCCGGTAACGCTCGCCAAGGTCGTTGGCTCCCCGCGCAGGCGCAGCACGCCCAGCAGTGCGAAGACCAGTGCTTCCTTGAACCCGGAATATGCAGTAGGATTCGTTGCGAGGTTCGAAAGCGCAATGGCAGCAAGGGTTTCATTGAGGAGGAATAGCCCAAGCTATTCTGACGAAAGGAAACCCAGCGAAGCGCTTGCTGCTGCAGCGATTTCGGGCCGTAGTAGAAATCCTACTGCATATTCCGGGTTGAAGTCCACCACCTGCTTGTGCGGCACTTCCACGGGGGTATGGGCCGCGATGCGCTACTTCCGGGCGGCAAAACCGGGAACGTGCCGGTGCTTTGGCGTTATCTTCGTGCCATGCCGCGCAATAGCGACGGTGTGCAGCGCATGTCCCTCGATAAAGGTGCCCGTTTGGACCTCACCAGCGAACAGGTGAAGGAGTTGGTGATGCAGCTTCCGCAGAAAGAGCGCTTGAGGATCATGAAGGAGGTTTCCCGCGAAGCCTTGGGCCAGGAACTGCTGGTGCTGGCGGAGTCGTTCAGGACGGACGATGGACCGGATGAGGAAACGATCAAGAAGGAGGTGGATACCGTAAGGGCCAAGCGCTATGCGAAAAAGCCGGTCCCTGCGTAATCACCCCGCATACACCGCCCCGCCCACGCTAGCCCTTCGCGCGCCGGTAACACTCGCCAAGGTCGTCGGCTCCCCGCGCAGCCGCAGCACCCCCAGCAGTGCGAAGACCAGCGCCTCCTTGAAGTCCACCACCTGCTTGTGCGGCACTTCCACGCGGGTCTGGGCCGCGATGCGTTCCAGCAGATAGCTGTTGTGGGCACCGCCGCCGGTGGCCAAGGTGGCGCCATCGGCCTCGCGTAGGGCCGCGCCCACCTGCTGCGCGATGTGCTCCACCACCGTGCGCAGGCGATCGGGCAGGGGTAGCGAACGGTCCGCGATCAGGGGCTTCACGGCGGCATCGAACCATTCGCGGCCCAAGGAGCGCGGCGGCGATTGCCGGTGGAAGGGGAGGGCGTTGAGGCGTTGCAGCAGGGCATCGTTCACCTGGCCGGCGCGGGCCATGGCCCCATCGGCATCGTACGCGTGGCCGGCCTCTTCCGCGAGGAAGTTCAGCGCCTGGTTGCCGATGCACACATCGTAGCCCAGCACGTGGTCCGCGTGGTGCAGCGCGATGTTGCAGATGCCGCCGATGTTGAGGAAGGCCTTGTGGCCGGGGAAGAGCAGCTTTTCGCCCAGCGGCACCAACGGCGCGCCCTGTCCGCCCAAGGCCACATCGGTGGTGCGGAAGTCGCACACGGTGGTGATCCCCGTGGCCGCCGCGATCCGGGCGCCGTGGCCGATCTGCAGGGTGAGGCCTTCGTCGGTCCCGCCGGACGGCGGGAGGTGGAAGACGGTATGGCCATGCGAGCCGATCACGTCCACCGGCCGGCCGGCGAGGAACTCCCGGCACGCCGCACCGATCCGGTCGCCGAGGTCGCGGTCCAGCCGGGCGAGGTCCAGTGCGCTGCCGTGCATCACCGCTTCCAGCCGCGCGCGGAAGGCCGCGTCGTACGGCACGGTGCGGGCATCCGTGATGGTGAAGGCCCACTGCCCATCGGTGCGGGTGAACGCACACAGGGCCAGGTCCAGCCCGTCCAAGGAGCTGCCGGACATCACGCCGAGGGCGGTGCAGGTGGACATGCGACAAAGGTGGGGAACGGGGGGCGTTGCGGAATGCGTTACGTGTTGGGTGGTTACGTGTTGCGTGTTGGGAGCGCGGCCAAACCCGCAACCCGCAACCCGTGCGAACGGCCTGTGCGCGGCCAACCCGCAACCCGCAACCCGCAACCCGCAACGCGCAACCCGTAACACGCAACGCCCAACCCGCAACCCGTGCGAACGGCCTGTGCGCGGCCAACGCCCAACCCGCAACGCGCGACCCGTAACACCCAACCCCCAACCCGCAACCCGTCCGAACGGCCTGTGCGCGGCCAACCTGACCCTCCGGCAGGCGGGCAGGGCTATCGGGTCTCAAGTCCTTGACATTGCTGGGGAGTCCTTTTGCAGAGCTTGGGGGATTTTTTCACGCGGAGGCGCGGAGAACGCAGAGAAAATGCAGGGAAGGAGCAGAGCACGCGGGTCGCGACTTCTCTGCGTTCTCTGCGCCTCTGCGTGAGGCCCTCAACCACCTACCCGAGATCGAGACCCGATAGCCCTGGGCAGGCGGGCCCATAACGGATCCAGCCTTGTATCTTCGCGGCCCGAATTCCCTGCTGCCATGCAAGACACCGCCACCCTCGCCGGAATGAACTTTGAGCTCAGCGAAGAACAGATCGCCGTGCGCGACGCCGCCCGCGACTTCGCCCAGAACGTATTGAAGCCCGGGGTGATCGACCGCGACCGCGAGCAGCGCTTCCCGGCCGATGAGATCAAGCAGCTCGGCGAGCTCGGTTTCCTCGGCATGATGGTGAGCCCCGAGTACGGCGGCGGCGGCATGGATACCATCAGCTACGTGCTGGCGATGGAGGAGATCAGCAAGGTGGACGCCAGCGCCAGCGTGGTGATGAGCGTGAACAACTCGCTCGTGTGCTGGGGCCTGGAGCAGTTCGGCAACGAGGAGCAGAAGCGGAAGTACTTGGTGCCCCTGGCCAAGGGCGAGGTGATCGGCGCCTTCTGCCTCAGCGAGCCCGAGGCCGGCAGCGATGCCACCAGCCAGCGCACCACCGCCATCGACATGGGCGACCATTACCTGCTCAACGGCACCAAGAACTGGATCACCAACGGCGGCACCGCCAGCACCTACCTAGTGATGGCCCAGACCGATGCCGCCAAGGGCCACAAGGGCATCAACTGCCTGATCGTGGAGAAGGGCATGCCCGGCTTCGTGGTGGGGCCCAAGGAAGACAAGCTCGGCATCCGCGGCAGCGACACGCACACGCTGATGTTCCAGGACGTGAAGGTGCCGAAGGAGAACCGCATCGGCGAGGACGGCTTCGGCTTCACCTTCGCAATGAAGACCCTGAGCGGCGGCCGCATCGGCATCGCCTCGCAGGCCCTGGGCATCGCCAGCGGCGCCTACGAGCTGGCCCTGGCGTACAGCAAGGAGCGCAAGGCCTTCGGCAAGCCCATCAGCGAGCACCAGGCCATCGCCTTCAAGCTGGCCGACATGGCCACCGAGATCGAGGCCGCGCGCTTGCTCTGCCTGAAAGCCGCCTGGCTGAAGGACCAGCACCTGAACTACGACCGCGCCAGCGCCATGGCCAAGGTGTTCGCCAGCGAGGTGGCCATGCGCACCACGGTGGAAGCGGTGCAGGTACACGGCGGCTACGGCTACGTGAAGGAATACCACGTGGAACGCCTGATGCGCGACGCCAAGATCACGCAGATCTACGAGGGCACCAGCGAGGTGCAGCGCATCGTGATCAGCCGGAGCGTGCTGAAGGAGGGGTGATCGGTCCGCAGCTGCGTGGGGATCTGCACCCGTAGCGCCTGCCTGCCGGCCGGTCGACCCACCGGGTCGCCCCGTGCGACACCTCCGCCGGGTCTCTCGAAGCGGACCCTGCGGTCGTTCCCCCGCCGGGCCTCCCGCGCTCGCGAGGTTTTGCGAAGCGATGGCGGGGGGACGGCGGAAGTATCAAAGCTCCTCCAGCCGCAGGATGTCCTTCACCCGCACGCCTTTCTCGGTCTCGTGTACGGTGCAGCACACGTTCGTGGCGTCGTGCTCGAAGTACAGCACGAAATCCTCCCGCGCGGCCACCCGCAGGAAGTCGCTCTTCTCGTCCATGGTGAGCAGCGGCCGCGTGTCGTAGCCCATCACCCAGGGTATGGGGACGTGGTGTACGCTGGGCAGCAGGTCGGCCATGTAGGCGATGGTGCGGCCCTTGTAGTGGATGTGCGGGATCATCATCGCATCGGTGTGGCCGTTCACCAAGAACACGTCGATGTGCGGGAACACCGCGCGCACGTACAGGTTCTCCTCGCGGCTGCGCCGGCCGATGTCCACCATCTCCAGCTGCCCGCTCTCCTGGATGGGCATGATGTTCTCCTTGAGGAAGCTGGCCTTCTCGCGGGCGTTGGGCTTGGTGGCCCACTCCCAGTGGTACTCGTTGCTCCAGTAGCGCGCGTTGCGGAAGGCGGGCTCGAAGCCGTCGCGCCGGCCGTTCCACTTCACGCTGCCCCCGCAATGGTCGAAGTGCAGGTGGGTGAGGAACACGTCGGTGATGTCATCGGGCGTGAAGCCGTGCCGCTTCAGCGACTCCTCGAGCGTGGGGCCGTGCGGCGCGTAGTGCCCGAAGAACTTCGCGTCCTGCTTGTCGCCCATGCCGTTGTCGATCAGGATCAGCCGCGGGCCGTCCTCGATCAGCAGGCAGCGCATGGCCCACGTGCACAGGTTGTCGGCGTCCGGCGGGAGTTGCTTCGCCCAGAGCTTCTTCGGCACCACGCCGAACATGGCGCCGCCGTCCAGCTTGAAAAGCCCCGCGTCGATCGTGTACAGCTTCATGCGTACGAAGTTCGCCCTTGGAAGCCGGACCACCAAGCCCGTTCATCGGCGAGGCTGTTGACAACGCGCCGTGCATGGATCCCGCCCGGGGCCGGCGCGGGCGCGTGCCGCCGGGTGCAAATTGGCCCCCATGAACACGGGTGCGGCGCAACGCGTGCATTTCATCGCCATCGGCGGCAGTGCCATGCACAACCTGGCCATCGCCCTGCACCAGCAGGGGGTGGAGGTCTCCGGCAGCGACGATGAGATCTTCGAGCCCAGCCGCAGCCGCCTGTTGCGCCTGGGCCTGCTGCCCGATCGCCTCGGTTGGCGGCCCGAGGACATCACCCCGGCGATCGACGCGGTGATCCTGGGCATGCACGCCCGCGCCGACAACCCCGAGCTGCTGCGGGCGCAGGCGCTCGGCATCCCCGTGTTCAGCTACCCGTCGTTCTTCCATGAACGCACCCGCCACAAGGTGCGCGTGGTCATCGGCGGCAGCCACGGCAAGACCACCATCACCAGCATGATCGTGCATGTGCTGCGCCACGCGGGCATGGAGTTCGACTACTTGGTGGGCGCACAGCTCGACGGCTTCGACTGCATGGTGAAGCTCAGCGATACTGCGCCGGTGGCCGTGATCGAGGGCGACGAGTACCTGGCCTCCGCCCTGGAGCCCGTGCCCAAGTTCCATCTGTACCGGCCCCATATCGCGTTGATCAGCGGCATCGCCTGGGACCATGTGAACGTGTTCCGTACCTACGCCGATTACGAGGACCAGTTCCGCCGGTTCATCCGGGCGATCGAACCCGGCGGCCGGCTCATTTACTGCGCCGAGGACCCCGCCGTGGACCGCATCGCCCGGGAGCCGACGGACCACGCCATCGACCGGGTGCCCTACGCCACGCCCGCCCACCGGATCGTGGACGGGGTGACGCACCTGATGACCTCCGATGGCGAGGTGCCGCTGCACGTGTTCGGCCGCCACAACCTGCAGAACATCGAGGGCGCCCGCGCGGTGTGCCGTGCGCTGGGCATCGACGATGCGGTGTTCCGCGCGGCGATCGCGTCGTTCCAGGGCGCGGCGCGGCGGCTGGAGAAACTGGCCGAGGTGCCCGGCCGCACCGTGTACAAGGACTTCGCGCACTCGCCCAGCAAGCTCAAGGCCACCGTGCAGGCCGTGCGCGAGCAGTACCCCGGCCGGCACCTCACCGCCGTGATGGAGCTGCACACGTACAGCAGCCTCAGCGACGGGTTCATGGACCAGTACGCCGGCACCATGGCGGGCGCGGACCAGGCCATCGTGTTCTACGACCCGCACGCCGTGGAGCTCAAGCGGCTGCCGCCCGTGCCGCCCGAACGCATCGCGGCGGCCTTCGGCTTCGACGGGCTGCGGGTGCTCACGGACCCCATCGCCCTGATGGGCGCGGTGCGCAACGGGGTGGTCGGGGAAGGTGGCCCGCCCACCGAGGGCGCGGTGCTGCTGATGATGAGCAGCGGCAACTTCGGCGGGATCGACCTGCACGCCGTGAGCGAGGCCTTCATCGCCTGAGCCGGCGCAGCACCTTGTGCTGGAACACCGCGGCGATCACCGTGAGGATGCCGCCCGAGAGCAGCAGTGTGGCCAAGGTGATGGTGGCGTAGTTGAACGGTGTGAAGAACTGCTCCATGCGCGGGCGGATGATCGCCTCGGGCTGCCCCTCGGAAACGCCGCGCCACACCAAATGGTCGATGCGCTGCTGGAAGTACGACGGGTCGTACCACGTGAAGTAGGCATAGAGGAACACGGCCATGGCCACGGCGTACACCGCGGCGCTGCGGAAGCCGGTACGCAGCAGCATGGCGATGGGCGTATGGCGGTCTTGCCGCAGCAGGCGCGCACCGGCGAAGAACACCACGGTGACCAGCGCCAGGAAATGCACCAGCATGAACCCGGTGCCCTCCACCGGTCGCTCGATGGTGTGGAGCACCAGGCGCAGGGCGATCACGGCAATGGCGGCGAGCAGCGGCAGGATCATGGTCGTCGGCCCGAAGATCGCGAAGGAGAGGACGGGCGCATGCGCACGGGCATCGGCGCCCGCACGATCAGCCGTTCATGCTCACCAGGAACTCCTCGTTGCTCTTGGTGCCCTCCATGTGCTTCTTCACGAACTCCATGGCCTCCACGCTGTTCATGTCGGCCAGGTGCTTGCGCAGGATCCAGGTGCGCTGCAGCACGTCCTTGTGGTGCAGCAGGTCGTCGCGGCGGGTGCCCGAGCTCAGGATGTCGATCGCCGGGAAGATGCGGCGGTTGCTGATCTTGCGGTCCAGCTGCAGTTCCATGTTGCCGGTGCCCTTGAACTCCTCGAAGATCACCTCGTCCATCTTGCTGCCGGTGTCGATCAGCGCGGTGGCCAGGATGGTGAGGCTGCCGCCGTTCTCGATCTTGCGGGCCGCGCCGAAGAAGCGCTTGGGCTTTTGCAGGGCGTTGGCGTCCACCCCGCCGGAAAGGATCTTGCCGCTGGCGGGCTGCACGGTGTTGTAGGCGCGGGCCAGGCGGGTGATGGAGTCCAGCAGGATCACCACGTCGTGGCCGCATTCCACCAGGGCCTTGGCCTTCTCCAGCACCAGGCCGGCCACCTGCACATGGCGCGAGGCGGGCTCGTCGAAGGTGCTGGCGATCACTTCGCCCTTCACGTTGCGGGCCATCTCGGTCACCTCCTCCGGCCGCTCGTCGATCAGCAGCACGATCAAGTAGGCCTCGGGGTGGTTCTTCGCGATGGCGTTCGCCACGTCCTGCAGCAGGATCGTCTTGCCGGTCTTGGGCTGGGCCACGATCAACCCGCGCTGCCCTTTGCCGATCGGGGCGAAGAGGTCCAGCACGCGCATGCTCAGGTTCGCGCCCTTCTCGGCCAGGGTGAACTTCTCGTCGGGGAACAACGGGGTGAGGAACTTGAAGGGCACCCGGTCGCGCACCCACTCGGGGTCGCGGCCGTTGATGCTCTCCACCTTCACCAGCGGGAAGAACTTGTCGCCCTCGCGCGGGGGGCGCACGTAGCCATGTACGGTGTCGCCCAGCTTCAGCCCGAACTGCTTGATCTGCTGCTGGCTCACGAACACGTCGTCCGGTGAGGCCAGGTAGTTGTAATCGCTGCTGCGCAGGAAGCCGTAGCCCTCGGGCATCACCTCCAGCACGCCGTTGGTCTCCACGAAGGCCTCGAAGTTGATGGTCTCGCGCTGCTGGCGGTCGCCGCGCGGTTGATCGCCGCGTTGCTGGTGCTGGTCGCCGCGCGGGGAACGCTCGCCGCGCGGGGCGTCGCCATTGCGGTCGCCACGTGGTTCCTGGCCCTCGCGGCGATCGTCCCGGCGGTCCATGCGTTGGCGCCGCTCCTCCCGCCGATCGCGCCGCTGGCCCTCGGGGCGGCCGCCGTCCTTGCGCGGGCGGTCGTCCCCGGCCGGCGGGGGCGGCGGGGCGGGGCGCTCCTTCGGCCCGCTGGTGGCCGCTACCGCAGGCTTCTGCGCATCATCGCCGTTGTCATCACCGTTGTCATCGCCATCGCTCTCATCATCATCGTCGTCGTCGTCGTCATCGTCGTCATCATCATCGTCATCGTCATCGTCACCGTTGCCATCCTCGTTCGAGGCATCGGGCGTCGGCGGGTCCTCGGCAGGCGGCGGCTCGTCCTCGGTGGCCAGCGCGGCGATGTCCTTCTCGTCGCCCACGAAGCGGGGCCCGATGGTGCGGGGCTTGGCGGCTTTCACCTGTTGCTCGGCGAGGATCTTGTCGATCAGGTCCTGCTTCTTGAGCGTGTCGGCCTTCTTCAGGTTCAACTGCCGCGCGATCTCGCGCAGTTCCGCGAGCTTCATGGCGCTCAACGTCGGCTGGTCGTACATGGACGAATGGGTAGGATGATCGAAGGGAGGGGTGCCCGGGACGGGGGCGAATGGAAAGCCGAAGGCTAAGGAGAACGGACTGCCGGACTTAGGTGGGGCCCGGCGGGGGAAAGGCGGAGGTCCGTTCGACCCGCACGCCGTGCCGGGGGACTGCGGTGCAATTTTACGGCAACGGCCCGGAACCGCAAATGGAATTGCGGATTTTTCGATCGCCGTGCGGTGCGGCGGCCGGGGCCACGCGCTGCG
>JAVFAQ010000015.1:0-17058 GCA_034002325.1 Flavobacteriales bacterium
CGAAGGGCAGCTCCGCACCGTCGATCACGCCGCGGATGCGCACGTTGTACAGCACGTTGTCCTGCAAGTGGTTCGCCGCCGCCCAGTTGTTCAGCTTGATGTGCGCCGCACGCACCGCGTTGTTCGGGCTGAAGCCGTCGCTGGTGGCGTGGTTGCGGAACTTGCGGAAGCTCAGCCCGCCGTTGGGGTCGTAGAACCAGAACTCGTAGCCGCTGGTGGCGTTGCTCACGCCGAACTCCGCGCTCACGGCCGCATTCTCGGCGGCCACCAGGTAGTTACCGCTCTGCCACCAGAAGCGGTCGCAGCTGGTGTGGATGGGCCGGTCATCGCCCACGGGCAGGCAGAAGCCCTCGTTGTCGGCGATTCCGCTGCCGGCCCCCGGGCCCAGCACCAGATTGCCGGTGTTGTCGATCAGCCGCACACCGCCTTCGGCCAACAGGCGATAGCCGCCGGTGATGACCTCCGTGCCGTTGTTCTCCACCACCAGGTAGAAGCAGCCATCGGGCAGGCAGGTGATCACGCTGCCGGTGCCGGGGGTGATGCCCCCGCTCTGCACCAGCATGTCGGTGCCCTGCTCGCGGATGGACCAGGTGAGGTCACCGAAGTTGGTGGTCTCGTCGTAGGCGAAGAACAGGTCCGTGGCGCAGGCCGACTGCACCACGATGGTGTAGTCCTCCACCTGCCCCTGGTTGTACGAGGTGCAGGGGTTGGTGGCATAGCTGCTCTGCTTCTTCACGATGCGCATGCGGGTGGTGCCGGGCACGGCGTTGCTGGGCACGGCGATCGTGGTGGTCACACCTGTGCCGCCGTAGCCCGAATAAGAGCCGATGTTCTGGAGGAACTCGAACACGCCGTCGTGGTCCCAGTCGAAGAACGCCGTGTAGTAGCTCGCCGACCCGCCGCTGCTGTTGCCGGCCACGTTGAGGGTGTAACTCTGGCCGGGTTCCACGATGCCGGGCGTACCGGCGGTGTAGTCCACGTAGTAGGCGTCGCAATCCACGTCGAGGCAGGAGTTGTTCAGGATGCCGGCGAACTCCACCCGGCCGATGGGCCGCACGCTGGCGAACGGTGCGATGGTGCAGTAGCATTGGGTGCTCAGGCCCACGGTCACGGGCGTGCTGGTGCCGGTGCCCGCGCCGCCACAGGTCTCTTCGCAGTAGTAGATGGTCTCCCCGTTGAACACGGCATCGTGCCAGGTGGCGGTGGTGGGGCCGGGCACCCAGGTGGTGCCACCGTCGGTGCTGGCGTACCACTGGTAGGTGATGCCGCCGGCCAGCGAAGGCGTTTCGAGGCTCAGGGTGATGGGTTCCCCGATGCAGCCCACCGCATGGGAGCTGATGGTGGCACCGGGCGCGGGCGTGGCCGTACACGCATCGAGTTCAAGGATGTTGATGGTGAAGTCCATGACCGAACCCCAGGAAAACTGGCCGACACCCCCGGCGCAGGGGTCCAGCGGGCCGAAGCCCAGGTCGCGTTGCATCACGCGCATGCGGGTGGGGCCGGGCGTCGCGTCAACGGGCACGGTGAAGGTGAACTCCGTATCGGCCAGCGCCGGCGGGGTGCCGGTCACGCTGCCCAAGCGCTCGATGTCGTCGAAGGAGGCGCTCTGGTCGAAGTCGATCCACGCCTCACCCGTGGTGGATTGCGCGGTGCCGCAGGTGCCGAAGTCGATCGCCACGGTGTAGGTGGCCCCGGGCAGCAGGTCGGCTTCGTGCTCCAGCAGGTCCACCAACCATGTGGTGCCGATGGGGCAGTCCTCGAAGACGTAGATGATGTCCACACTCTCTCCGGTCAACGCCACGCTCATCACCTGCCCGCGGTCGGCGAGGTTGTTCCCCACGTTGTTCACGCAGTAGTCGCCGCACATGGCGAAGTTCCCGAGCGTCACGGTCACGGGCGTGCTGGTGCCCGTGCCATGGCCGGCGCAGGTGGCCTCCACGTAGAACGCGGTCTCTTCATCGATCACCGCGCCGTTCCATGTGGTGGTGGTGGGGCCGGGCAGCCAGGTGGTGCCCCCGTCGGTGCTGGAGTACCACTGGTAGAAGATCCCCACGTCGGTGGTGGGGTTCTCCACGTTCAGGTCCACCGTGCTGCCTTCGCAGGCCACGTTGCTGCTGCTCACCGTGGCGCCGGGCGCGGGCGTGGCGCTGCAGACCACCGGCGGGGTCTCCTGCACGCTCACATTGTCGAAGCTCACCAGGATGGCCTGTGCGTATCGAACGGCATGGAAACGGATGTACACCGGGCTTCCCGCAGGGGGCGTGAAGGTGTAGGTGCCCGGCGCCGGGGCACAGGTGCCCGATACCACGTGGTTGCTCGCATCGATCATCCCCAAGGACTGCCATGGCCCGCTTGTGCTGGCACCCCAGAAGGCCTCGAACGTGAACGAGGTCGCCTGGGCGCCCACGTTGTTCGCACTGTTGAGGGCCACCTTGTAATCAAAGGTGAGCGTGGTGACGCCACCGGTGCTGGTGCCCACTTGTGGCGAGCGGACCGCCCGGTGTGCGCCCGGGTTCTGCATCAAGGTGCGCGGCGAACGGCCCTGGGATGTGCCATCACATGAGGTGTTACCCGTGAATACTGCGAAGGCACTGCTGTTGATCCCGCCCATATCGACCCAGCCCTGCATCTGGGTATTGGCGTTCCAGTTCTGGAAATAGCTCACTTGTGCGGAAGCGACGCCGGCGACACCTACGGCCACCATGGCCAGGGCCAGGGAGCGCCACCTGTTGGGGTTGTTCACGGCTTTCATCGGATGGGTGGTGGGGTCGTCGGGTGTCGGGGTGTCGGGGTGAAGATGGTGCGGCCCCGGGCAGGGCGCGGGGCGAGGGGGACGGGGATGGTTCATGGGGGGATCCGTTGGTTGCGGGTAAAGGTGAACGGCATGATCCGCCAGGCCATCCATGAAAACCATGAGGCCGGAGCAGGCGCCCGGCCGATGCACGATGGTGAGGGGGCACCGGCCATGGAACCGCCGGGCCGGTCAGGGGGCGGTGCGCACGCCGCGGCCGCCGTGCCCGGCCCCCCGGTTGCTGTCGAAGGTCTGGAACAGCACGGCCGCCCCCCGGTCCGCGATCCGGCTATCGGTCAGACTGCCTCCCCAGGTGCCCCCGCGCAGGCCGGTGCCCGTTGGGATCGTCCCGTTGTTCGCGACGGGCCAGCCGGCCACGTTGTGCGCACCGATGGCGGTCAACGTGCCATCGCCATGCACGCCGGTGTAGAAGCGGCCGGTGGCCACGTTGATCACCCGGTCCCACACGCTGCCGCTCAGGTCCAGTACGCCGTGATACCCGGCGCCGGCGTTGGCCCGGGCGAGGTTGCCGGGCTTGGCGAACACCCCAACGCGCCGGGGCCCTGCCGCCACCTGGCTCACGATCCGGGCGTTCGCCGGATTCGCGGTCTCCATGCCCGTGCCGGGATCGTTGATCACCGTGGTGGAATTCACCACTGCGGCATTGCCCCATGCGTAAGCGTTGTTCACCGGGGCCAACGGCCCACGTGCCGCCTTCTCGTACTCCAGCTCGGTCATGGGGCGCAGGCCGCTCCAATCGAGGTAGGCCCCCAGGTCGGGCCAGGAGAAATAATTGTGGATGATGCCCTGTCCGTCATCGGGGGCGTCGAACACGCCATCGTCCGTGAGGTTGCAGGCGAATACGGCCGGCACATTGGGCGGCACGGCCGGCGTGCGGATGTCGATGCCGTTCCGGTTGAGGTTGGTGGCCGAGAGGGCGCCCGTTCCGGCGGGTGAGTTGGGCGGGCTGGCGGTACGCGTGGCCTGCTGGAAATAGGTGAGGGTGTTGAGGAAGTTCACGTACGCCTGCTGGCTTACGTGGTGCTTCATGCAATAGAATGCCCGATGCCCCTTGGGAAAGGCGGCCGGCAACGTGCCCGCAGCGCCCACCGTGGTCCAGTTTTCCATGGGCCCGATGCCCCACAGGCCGTCGTTGTTGTTGGCGATGGGGATGGCACCTTCGGTGGTGACCAGGAAGGGCAGGTTCGTGGGGTTGCCGCCCCGCCTGAAGCGGCCGGTCTCACCGCCCCCGCTGCCCACGTGGAAATCGCCGGCGGGCACGTGGACCATCTCCGTTCCGAAGACCCGCGCCTCCGCGATGTCCTCACAGATGTAGCCGTTGCGGGCATAGTCCCATTGAAGCTCCACGCCGGTGCTGGTGAAGGTGCCGGTGCCGTCCACGCTGCGGTGGATGAAGACCCCCACGCCCCAGTTGGCGTCGGCATCGAAGGGGCTGTCCGGGTCGAGCAGGCCGGTGCGGATGGTGGTGGGCGTACCGGTGCCCGCACCATGGCTGCCGTCACCGTGCAGCCGGGCATGCTGCCATGCTCCGCCGAATGAACGGACCTTCACGAAGACCCAGGCGGCATCCCAATTGTGCGGCGCATCGGATGTGCGCCAGCTATTCTCCCAGGTGATATCGAAGCGGATCCGGACAGTGCCCGCCGTGGTGTCCAGCGCGTGGAAGGAGACATTGCCCAGCGTGAGGCCGTTGGCCTGCACGGGGGCGGCCGCGCCGAGGGCCATGGCCAGCCAGAGCCAGGGCACGATCGCATGGCCCCACGATGGGCCGCAGACGTGTTCCGCGGTGACCCGTGGACCCGTGCGTGCCGGATGCGGAGCGCCGGTCATTGCTTGATGATCCTGGCCCACGCGAGCCTGTTGCCCTGGTCATCGCACAGGGACAATTGGTAACTGCCCTCCGCCAGCCCGGCCAACGGGAATTCCGCCGTACGCAACACGGCCCCCGGGGCGAGTTGCAGGTGCCGCACCGCGCGACCGGTGGCCTCGGTCAACTCCAGTCGATGCGGCCCCTCCACGGCGGGCAGGCCCACCCACAGCATGTCGGTCGCGGGGTTGGGGTGTACCGCCAACACGTGGTCCGTGCCGCCGCACCGGGCCAGCGTCACCACGGGGAGCATGGTGGTGCGGCCGTCCAGGTCCTGCTGCCGCAGGCGGTAATAGGTCACGGGGGCCGGCGCCGGGTGCGCGTCCACGAAGGCGTAGTGTACGGTCTGGGCACTGTGCCCGGCGGCCGGCACCGTGCCGAGGGGCTCCCAACCGGCCGTGTTGGTCGAGCGCTCCGGCCGGAAGACGGCGGTGTTGTGCTCCGTGGCGGTGGCCCATTCCAGCAGGGGCCGGCCTTGCGAACAGGTGGCCCGGAAATGCAGCAGTTCCACCGGAAGCAGAATGGCACACGGGGTGAACATGCCCCCGGCCATGTCATCACCGCGGCCCGGGCCGCCCGCATACTGGGCGTTCAGGCCAAGCGGGGCCAGGACCAGGGCGCCAAGCGACCACCCCAGGCACCGCCGTACCACCGTGCGCGACGGTGCCCGGCGATCGGTGCCCGCGGTCGTGGTCATGGTGCCTATTCCCGCATGAGGCGCAGCGTGGCGCCCTGTTCGGTGCGCAACAGGTAGGCGCCGGGGGGCAGGCCGCTGATGTCCACCACGGCGGCACGCGTCACGCTGCCCACCACGTGCCCGGCCATGTCATGCACCGTGGCGGTCACCGGACGGTCCAGTCGGATGGTGCCGGTGGCGGGCACCGGCCAGGCGCGCAAGGGGGTGGCCGTGCCGTGCGGCAGTTCGTTGATGCCCGTGCTGATGGCCGGCACGAAGGAGGCATGCACGTCGCCCCGGCCGATGCCACCGGCGAACTGGGCCGATGCCGCCTCGGGCACGCTGGCGAGCAGGGCGGTCAGCAAGAGGAGATCGAGGATCGAGGTTCTCATCGATGTTCGGTTTGTCGTTCGTTGTGTGGTGTGCTTCCGGGTCGGTACGGGCACGGATCAGGGTGCCGTGCGCACCCCGCGCCCCCCGATGTGGTTGGCCCGGTTGCCCGCGCTGGGTTGGGTGAGCACGGCGGCCCCCCGGTCGGACACCCGGCTGTCGCTCCATTGGCCGCCCCACGTGCCGCCCCGCAGGCCCGTACCGATCGGCGGCCCGCCCACGGGCGTGGGCCAGCTCGGTACGTCATGCGTACCGTTCGTAGTGACCTCGCCGTCGCCATGGGTCCCGGCGAAAGGCCGGCCGTCGGCGATGTTGATCACGCGCTCCCACACGCTGCCGGTCAGGTCCAGGATGCCATAGTAGCCGGCACCGGCCGCCACGCGGCTGGTGTTGCCGGGCTTGGCGATGGTGCCCACCCGCCGCGGGCCCAGCTGGGCGCCGGTCACGATATTGGCGTTCGCGGGTTCCGAGGTCTCGGCGATGGTGCCGGGGTCATTGATGTCGGAGACATGCACCTGGGTGCGCACCGAAGTGCCCCACGCGAACTCCAGGTTCACCGGGTCCAGCGGCCCGCGCGCGGCTTTCTCGAACTCCAGCTCGGTCATGGGGCGCAGGCCGCTCCAGTCCAGGTAGGCCGCCACGTCCACCCAGGCGGCCCAGTTCATCACCAGCCATTGGCCATCGCCCGCATCACCGGCCACCCCGTTCTGGTCCAGGTCGCATCCAAAGACATGGGGTTCATTGCCGCCCGGGTCGGTCATGAGCCGTACGCCGTTGCGCAGGGCCGGCGTGTTCTGGGTGCTGGAGGAGTGCATGTACGTGCCCTCGGTGGTGCCCGGGACGCGGGCGGACTGCTGGTGGCGGGTGAGGGTGTTCAGGAAGTCCACGTAGGCCTGCTGGCTGATCGGGTGCTTCATGGAGTAGAATGCCCGGTGCCCCTTGGGGAAGGCGGCGGGCAGGGTGCCGGTCGGACCCACGCTGCCCCATGTGCTGGTGGGTTCGATGCCCCACAGGCTGGTGTTGTTGTTGGCGATGCTGATCTCGCCCTCCGTGGCCACCAGGAAGGGCAGGTTGTTGGGCGTGCCGCCCTGCCGCAGGCGCAGATAGTCGCCTGAAGTGCCCACATAAAAGTCACCTTCGGGGACGAGGACCATCTCCAACGCGAACACGCGCACCTCGGCCACGTTGTCCAGGGTGATCCCGTTGTCGCCGTAGTTCCACCGGAGCTCCACGCCATTGGCGGTGAACGGGCCGGTGCCGTTGGCGCTGCGATGCACGAATGCGCCCACGCCCCAGTTGGTCTGGGCATCGAAGGGGGCGTCGAGCGTGCGCAGGCCCGTGGCGATGGTGGCATCGGTGGGGCCGGTCCCGGTGGAATGGCCGTCGCCATGCAGGCGGGCATGGTGCCAGAGGCCGGTGGCCGCGTCCTTGTACTTGACGAAGACCCAGGCGGCGTCCCACCACGCATGGGCGTACGGGGTGGCAGCGCTGGTGCGCCAGCTGTTCTCCCAGGCCAGGTCGAACTGCACCATCACGTACTGCCCGGCGATGTCGTGTGCGCCGAAGTCGGCGTTGGTGATCTGGATGTTGTTGGCCCACGCGGGCGCGGCCAGCAGGGCCAGGCCGCAGAGCATGGCGCTGCGGCGTCCGTGGCGGGGCGGGTGGTTCATGGTCCGGGTGTTGTTCATGGTCGCAGGCTCAGGGGTGTTCTGTCGTAGCTCCGGTGGTCGGTGGTCGGGCGCGCGGCCTCGAGGCATGTCGGCATGCGCGAGCGCGAAGCGGCGTGCAAGGTGTAGCGCCGAACGCATCGGCCCCTCCATGAAAACCATGAGGGCGGGCGGCGCTCAATGCGTCTGGTCCACCAGGCCGCGTTCCAGGGCGATGCGCACCAGGCCGGCGCTGTTGCGGGCACCGAGCTTCTCCATGAGCTTGCGGCGGTGGGTCTCCACGGTGCTCACGCCGATCTTCAGTTGGCGGGCGATCTCGGCGGTGGTGAGTTCCTTGGCCACCAGCCCCAGCACTTCGCTCTCGCGTTCGGTGATCTCCACCGGGGGCAGCGACGGCGGTGCGGGCGGCGGGGTGCGGGGGCCCTCGATCAGCACTTCGGTGACGCGGCGGCTCAAATGGGTGCCGCCGGCATCCACGGCCCGGATGGCCTCGATCAATTCCTCGCGCCCCACGTTCTTCAGCACATAGCCGCTGGCCCCGCGCTCCAGCATGCCACTGATCATGTGGTGGCCATCGTGCATGGACACGGCCAGGACCTTGGTGGCCGGCCAGCGCTCGCGGATCACGGCGCAGGTGTCCAAGCCGTCCATGCCGGGCAGGCCGATGTCCAGCAGCACCACCCGCGCGGGCTTCCGGGCCAGCGCCTCCAGGGCCTCTTCACCGGTGAGGGCGGACCCTTGGATGGTGATGTCATGCACCCCGGCCAGCAGGGCCGTGATCCCTTCCACCATCATCTGGTGGTCGTCCACCACCAATACCGTGATCATGGTGGGAAGTTATGCACCGGACGCCATGGTCGCCAAGGGTGCCGTTGCGCGCTGCCCGTTGAGCGGGTCCGGGGCCAGGGGCACCCGTACCTCCCATACGGTTCCATGCCCCGGCGTGCTGCGCCATCCGGCGGTTCCCCCAAGCAGTTCGGCGCGTGCCCGGATGTGGTCCAGCCCGCTGCCCTCTCCCACCACGGCCGGGTCGATCCCCGTGCCGTCGTCGGTCACCACCAGATGGATGCGGCCGTCCTCCTGGGAGAGGTCCACGGTGATGGTGCGTGCCCGGGCGTGCTTGATGGCGTTGTTCACGGCCTCCTGGGCGATGCGGTAGAGGCCGAACTCCGTGCCCGGCGGCAGTCGCCGGCCCAGACCGAAGGTCTGCACCCGCACGTGCAGGCCCTCCTTGAGCGAGCTGTTGCGGGCCAGCTCTTCCAGGGCCTTCACCAGCCCGAAGCGGGCCAGCGAGCCGGGCATCATGGCGTGGGCGATGTGGCGCACCTCGGTGCAGGCCTCCTCCATGAGGTGCGCCGCCCGCGTGCCGTCGTTGTTCTGTTGATGCATCAAGGCGCTGCTGAGCAGCACGCCGATGCCATCGTGCAGCTCACGGGCCACCCGCTGCCGCTCCCGCTCCTCCCCATCGAGCACGGCACGGGCGGTGGCGGCATCCTTCTCGCGCTCCAAGGCCAACAGCCGTTGGCGGCGCCCGCGCACCACCAGGAACAGGATCACGGTGATGGCCGCGGCACCCAGCCCCAGTACCCGCAGCGATCGGCCCCGCCGTTCCAAGGCCACCTGACCCTGCGCCAGCAGCAGCTCCTGCTCGGCCAGCTGGCGGTCCTTCTTCTCGGTCTCGTACCGGGTGCGCAGCTCATCCAGCGTGGCGGCGCTCTCCACGTTCACGATGCTGTCCTTCAACGCGGCGTGGGCCTGGTGGTGAAAGAGCGCGCGACCCGTGTCACCGGCCTCCTCGTGCAACCGCGCCAGCACCGCAAGGGCGGTCAGGGCCTCATGCACGGTGCCCGCCTCCCGCGCGGCCAGCAAGGCTTCCTCGGCCAGCCCGATCCCTTCCCGGGGGGCGCCGCGCAGGGCCACCACCCCGGCGAGCTCGGCCAGCGCCCGGCTCTCGTGCCGCCGGGACCCGATGTCCCGGAAGATGTGCAGCGCCCGACGCAACGGGGCCTCCGCTTCGGCCGCACGGCCCATGGCCTCCAGTTCCTCGCCGTACATCATCAGGCCGACCGCCTGGTCGGACCGGTTGCCGATGCCCTCGATCTCGACCAGGCCGGCCCGCATGTAGTGGAGCGCACTGTCCATGTCGCCCAGGTGCCGGTGCAGACGCCCGATGGAGGCCAGCACCGACGCCATTTCCTTGGCCTTGCGCTGGTGGCTTTGTCGCAGGTGCCCCAGGGCCCTTCGGTAGAACCCGATGGCCTCATCGTACCGGGCGAACTGCTCGTATGCCACACCCATGTTGTGCAGCGTCAGCCCGATATTATGGTCGTCGCCGATGGACTCGTAGATGGCCAGGCCCTCTTGGGACATCCGGGCACTCTCCTCCAGGCGGCCCAGGCGCCACAACACCACGCCCAGCTGGGACCGGGTGATGGCCTGGAGCCGCACCAGGCCCAGCTCCTCGTACATGGCCAGCGCCCGGTCGTACAGGTCCAGGGCCTCATCGAGTTCCGATCGCCGTTCAAGCACCTTGGCGATGAGCGTGAGCGCATCGGCCTGCTGGCGGAGCAGACCATGTTGCACGGCCAACGCCTCACCGGCCCGGAGTTGCTCCATGGCCTGGGCGGTCCTTCCGCGTGCCCATAGGAAATGGCCCCTTTCCAATAGGCCCTGGGCGTGGGCCGCGTGCATCCCGGCGGCGGCCGCGAGGGCGATGGTGCTGTCGAGCAGGCCCATGAACGTAGTGTCGCCCGCACGGCGCAGTTGCTGGCATAGGGCCACGCGCGCATTGACCCCGGCGGTGTCGGTGCGGGCGGCGGCGATCACCGCCCGCAGACTGTCGACCTGCTCCTGCTGTGCATGGGCCGCCGGGCCGCACAAGGACAGTACCGCCAAGAAGGGGATGGCCCGCGGGATCATGGATACCAAGGTACTGTGGCCCCTGCGCACGGGCCGCGAACACCGCCGTCGCTTCCGATCGGTCCGGGCATGGGCATGGGCGGAGCGCATTGTCCGGGAGAACTCATCCATGCCCTATGCCCCATGGCGATCGATCGCCTTCGGCCGGCGTCGGGAGTGCCGGCCCGGTGCGGCCGTTGCCAGGGGCACGCGGACCTCCCACACCGTTCCCTTCCCCGGCGTGCCGTGCCGTTCGGCGCTTCCGCCCAGAAGTTCGGCGCGTGCCCGGATGTGGCCCGGCCCGTCGCGCTCGCCCACCCCGGCCGGGCGGGTCCCCGTGCCATCGTCGGTCACCACCAGGTGTACGCGGCCGTCCTCCTGCGAGAGGTCCACGGTGATGGCATCGGCCCGGGCATGCTCGATGGCGTTGTTCACGGCCTCCTGGGCGATGCGGTAGAGGGCGAACTCCGTGCGTGGGGGCAGCCGCCGGCTCATGCCGAAGGTCTGCACCCGCACGTGCAGGCCCTCCTTGAGCGAGCTGTTGCGGGCCAGCTCCTCCAGGGCCTTCACCAGCCCGAAGCGGGCCAGCGAGCCGGGCATCATGGCGTGGGCGATGTGGCGCACCTCGGTGCAGGCCTCCTCCATGAGGTGCGCCGCCCGCCGGCCGTCGTTGTTCTGCTGGTGGACCAGGGCGTTGCTGAGCAGCACGCCGATGCCATCGTGCAGCTCACGGGCCGTGCGTTGCCGCTCCCGCTCCTCGCCCTCGAGCACGGCGCGGGCGGTGGCGGCCTCCCGCTCGCGCTCCGCGGCCATCAGCCGTTGGCGGCGCCCGCGCACCACCAGCAGCAGGATCACGGTGACGGCCGCCACGCCCAGTCCCATCAACCGGATGGATCGGCCCCGGCGCTCCAAGGCCACCTGCCCCTGGGCCAGCAGCAGTTCCTGGTCGGCCAGGAGCCGGTCCTTCTTTTCGGTCTCGTACCGCGTGCGGAGTTCGGCCAGGGCGGCCGTGGTCTCCACGTTCACCAGGCTGTCCTTCAAGGCGATGTGCCCCTTGTGGTGAAGGAGCGCGCGGCCCGTGTCACCGGCCTCCTCGTGCAACCGGGCCAGCATCTTGTGCGCGGTCAGGGCCTCGTGGACGGTGCCGGCCTCTTGCGCGTACGCCAGGGCTTCGTCGGCCCACGCGATCCCCTCCCTGCGACGGCCGAGGGCGGACACGGCATCGGCCAGGCCGACCAGCGTCTGGCTCATGTACTGCCGCGCGCCGATCTGCTGAAAGATCTCCAGGGCCCGGCGCAGCGAGACTTCCGCCTCGGCCGGCATCTCCATGGCCAGCAGCACTTCACCATGCAGCATCAGCCCGAACGCCTGATCGGGCAGGTGGGTGACGGCCTCCAACTCGGCGAATGCGGCCCGCATGTAATGGCGGCAGCTGTCCATGTCGCCCAGCTGCCGATGCACCAGCCCGATGTTGGAGAGCAACGTGGCCACGTCCTTGCCCGAGCGGCTCGGGCGCATCAGGTCCAAGGCCCGTCGGTAGTAGCCGATCGCCTCGTCGGGCCGCGAGAACTTCTCGTACATGGCGCCCAGGTTGTTCAACGTGGTGCCCATGCCCTCGGTGTCGCCCATGCGATCGTAGATCGTCAACGCCTCGTGGAAACGCCGGGCGCTCTCCTCGAACCGGCCGAGGCTGACCAAAGTGACGCCCTGTTGGGACAAGGCGACCGCCTCGGGCCGTTCCAATCCCAGCTCCCTGAAGATGGCCAGGGCCCGGCCGTACAGGTCCAAGGCGGTGACGTGCTCCGATCGCATGCGGTGCATGTTGGCGAAGAAGAAGAGCGCCTCGCCTTGTTCACGGGGCAGGCCATGGCGCTCGGCCAACGCCTGGCCGTCCTGGAACTGTTCACGGGCTTGGTCGGTCCTTCCGCGGGCCAGCAGCAGGCGCCCCTTCTCGAACAGGGCCCGGGTGCGTGCCTGGTGCATCCCGGCATCGGCCGCGATGGCGATGGTGCTGTCGAGCAGGCCCAGGTAGGTGGTGTCCCCTGCCATGCGCAAGGCAACGCACAGGGCCACGCGGGCATGCACGGCGGCGGTGTCCCCGGGGTGTGCGGCGATCACCGCGCGCAGGCTGTCGATCCGCTCGGGCTGGGCATGGGCCACCGGGCGGCCCGCAGGCAGCATCACCAGGAGAAGAGCGGCCCGTGGAAGCATGGACCCAAGGTATGGAAGCCCCGTGCGCGCCACCGCCCGCTGCGCCCCCTCACCGCAGCAGGTACATCTTGCCGAAGCCCTTGTGGAAGTACGGCGATGCGCTGGTGGACCGGTACTCGATGTCCTGGCCGTGCAGTTGGGCGATCACCCGGTAGATGTACACCCCGCGCGCCAGGCGGTCGCCGAACTGGTCGGTGCCGTCCCAGGCGAACTCGCTGATGTTGCGGCCCACGCGCAGGGGCCCGAGCTCGTGCATGCCCACCTCGCGCACCACGCGGCCCGCCACGGTCATGATCTGCACCTTCATGTAGGTGGGCGCCTCGGTGCCGGTGATGGTGAAGATGAAGCGCGTGTTGGTGGTGAACGGGTTGGGGTAGTTGAGCACCTCGGTGATGGTGGGCCGGTTGATCACCTCGAACTGCACCTTGTAATCGTTGTCGCCGCTCTGGTTCATGCTCAGGTCGTGGGCCTGCACGGTGAGGGTGTACGTGCCGTCATGCGCCAGCACGGGCCGGTAGTGGACCCAGCACGTGTTCTCGGGTCCGGTGGCGGGCACGAACTGCATGTTCTCCGTGCCGTCGGCATGGCGGAAATACACGCGGTGGTGGGGCGTTTGCGGACCGCTGAGGTAGACGCGGAAGTTGGCGGTGTCCGCCGGCGAGTCGAGCAGCAGATAGGGGTTCTCGTCGTCCAGGGTGATCAACACCTCGGGCCGGGCGGACACGATGTCGCCGTCCATGATGTGCAGGCCGTCGAAGGTGACGTCCAGGATGGGGTTGTGCTCGTCGCGCTGCACATCGAATTGCACTTGCAGGATGTTGTTGAAGCGGTACATCTCCGCCTGGTGGTATGTGCCGGTGGTGCTGTCCACGGGGTTGGCCTCCACGATCAGGGTGCTCAGGCCGGCGAAGCCCATGGTGGAGAAGCGGATGGTGTCCACCAGCACGGCACCGGCGGGCAAGGGGCCGTTGAGGCGGTAGTGGAACCCGTGGCGCACATTGTTCACGTCGATCGCCCAGGCGGCCATCAACAGGCTGTCCATGTCGAAGTCGCTGATGTTCTGCACGGCCACGGCGAAGGTGGCCTCCTGGGGTTCCTGCAGGCCGTTGAGCCCGTTGTGGTACACCAGGGCCGGGTGGATGGCGCATTCGGGCAGGGGCGAGGCGATCAACTGCCAGCGGTCCATCTGGGCGGGGTCCGGGGCCACGGGCAGCGTATCGTGGAAGTAGCCCCTGATCCGCAGCCACGGATAGACCTCGGCCGGGGCGATGGTGGCGAGGTCCGTGACGGAGTCCATCGGCACGGGCCAGTTGCCCAGGGGGACCTCGGCACCGGCGCCGGTGACCCCGATCAGCTCAATGCGGGTGCTGTCCTCCGGGTTCCCGGCGAAGGCGTTCCAATGCAGGGCGTGCCAGGCGGCCATGGGGCCGGCCCGCATGGTGGTGATGCGGCCGCTGCCCTGGAGGCCGGGCAGCTCTACGTTCAAGTTGATGTAGGCGGTGATCGTGTCGCCGATCACCTGCTGGAAGGAGGCGGGGTCGCCCTTCTTCACATAGAAGATGTACGGCACGCTGTCGGGCATGCTGGCGAAGCCCGGCACGCCCAGGGCCTCCATGGCGGCCAGGGCCTCCGGGCCGTTGAGGGCGGTGCTGTGGCGGTCCATGTACCGGTAAGTGTACACCAGCACATGGTGCCCGTCCGGGATGCCGTTGGAGAGCATGTCCGCCATGCCGGCCAGTTCCGCGGGGAACGCGGCCCGGAAGCTGAAGAAGGCCTCGGGGCGGTTGCGGCAGTTGGTGTTGTTGTTGATGTTGCCGAACTGGAAGCCATCGGGGTTCTGCTCCGCATGGTAGGTGTACCAGGTATCGAGGGCGGGGTCCAGCACGGCCACATGCCAGGCCGGCGCGGCGCCGCAGCCGGTGCCGTAATCCTGCAGCTCCAGGTCCAGGAACCAGCGCGTGGCCAGGCCCGCACCGCCCCCCGGGTCGCCCTGGGCGTAGGCCTGGAGGGAATGATCGCCCTCGGTGAAGGCGAAGCGGCGCTGGTCGCGATCGTGCACCATGCCGTGGTAATGGTCGTCCTCGAACTGGAAGAAGTGCGCCTGCCCCCAGCCATGGCGGTCGGTGATGTGCTGGAACGACCGCTCGTACCAGGTGTACCCGTCGGCATCGGTGCTGTCCGGGCTGCATCGCCAGAAGAAGACGGTGCTGTCGGCCATGCTGTTCAGGCCGTAGATCGTTTGCGGCTGCCATTCCACCACGCCGCCGGGCGCGGTGATCACGGCCTGCTCCAACATCGGGCTGTTGAACAGGTCGGTGGTGTCGATCTGGAAGCGGTACGCACGCGGGGCCGCGAGGGGGTCGCCGGTGCTGGCCTTGAGCGGGGGCGCGGGGTCCGGCGTGATCGCGAAATCGTACGGGTACACCGGGACCAGGTCGCCCGAGACGATGAAGGCGCTGGCGGTGGCCATGTTGTTGAGGGTGTCCACCAGCTCGGGCACCTCGTCCGGGTCGAGGTCCACACGCACATGGAACTGGTTGGGCCCCTGGCCGCCGCTCTGGGCCAGCGTGGGGAAGACGAAGGTGGCGGTATCGGCCACGTGGACGTTCTGCAGGGCCACCACCTGCGGGTCGGCCGCGGGCAGGCCGGGGGCGGTGCGCTGCATGGTCACATTGAAGCCGGTGTGGATGGCCTTGCCCAGGTTGCGCACCACGGCCTTCACGCGGAAGGTGTCCACCTCGGCGGTGATCACCGGCGGCTCGAAGAGCACGTCCTGCTGCTCGATGCTGTAGTCCGGCTCCGGCCAGGAATTGAGGATCAACGTGGGATCGCCCTCCAGGGTGAACGTATGCACGTTGTTGATGCGCGACAGGTCGGTGCTGCCGATGGCCAGCTGCGCGAAGCCGGCGTGCTGCATGTGCCGGCCGATGCTCTGCCCGTGGTTCAGGGCGGCGAAGCTCTGGTAGAAGTAGTGGGTGTAGGGCGCCATGTAGTGCAGCAGGCCCAGGTTCGATGAGGCGAGGAAGGCCACCGGCCCCTTGCCGGGCATGAGCACCCAGTCCTCGCTGTTGCTCAGCCCCTGGTTCATGTGGATGTTGCCGGAGTAGCACGAATTGCCCACCACCACCGGATGGCGCCCGCCCCACTCGTAGTTCGCGGGGTCGTCGATGGTGATCTCGAAGCCGGCGGAGAAGCCGTGGGCCACGAAGGTCATCAGGGTCACCCCCTGCTCGATGAACTGCCGCACGGAATCGGCGGTGGCGGTCTGGAGCACATCGGAGGAGGTCTTCGCGAAGTCGATCACCTGGCCGCCGAACAGGGTGTCCTCGGCCACCTGCTTGTAGCCGTTGAGGTAATAGGCGAACAAGGGGGCCTCATCGACGTTGCCCCCGCGGAAGTGCAGGATGTTCTTCATCCATGCGGCGGGCGGGTTGGCCTCCTGGGCGGCCACCTTCTGCAGGTAGGCCTGCACCTGCCCGGGCCCCGAGGCGCTGAGCCGCCCCACGGGGATGTCCAGCATGCGCGGGTCGCCCTTCAGGCCCATGGTGAGGCAGGCATCGCTCACCGGCCACCCGTAGCTGGGCACCAGGCACCGGGCGTAGGCCCCGCCCTGGTCGGGGCGGTATCCCTGGGAGCCCGGGATGGACGGCGCCTGCACGCTCTTGCCGATCAGGAACAGGGCTTGGGGATCGGTGCTCCACGCATCGAGCAGGAAGGCGCAGAAGCCGCGCACGGCATGGGCATGCTTGGGCACCCCGCCGGCGAACTGGTCGTACAGTTCGTCCACGTCGGCCACCAGGGTGTTGTACCGGTTGCGCGGGTGCTGCTCGCGGTACTGGGCGTAGAGCATGGCCTCGCCCATCAGGCTGGCATGCGTCACGATGAGCATGGCCGAGTCCACGTCCAGCGCGGCGAAGTCGGTGAAGTAGCCCGTGCCGTTCACCGGCACCAGCGGCTCGGGCACCACGGTGACCAGGTTGGAGCGCACCACGAAGATCTCCGTCTCGTCGCCGGTGGGCGCCCGGGGCACCAGGGCCCGCCACTTGCCGCCGGAGAGCACGGCCTGCACGCGCCGCACCGTGTCGCCATAGGCGTAGATCACGGGCTCCATCGGTATGGCGAAGCCGATGTGGGCCTTGTCCAGCGCATCGTGCGGCAGGGCGGTGCGCAGGGTGTTGGTGGAACCCATGCCGAAGCTGCGGGCGTAGCGCACCACGGAGTGGCTGTACGCCTGCTGGTCCACGTAGCCGTCCGGCGGCCCGGGCAGGTCGTTGAGCACCTGGAACTGCAGGGGGAGCGAGGCGCCCACGGCGGCCTGCGGCACCTCGAAGGTGCACCGCACCACTTTCCGCCCGCGGAATATCGTGTCCACCACTTGCTCGCCGGGGGCGGGGCCGGCACGCACCACCAAGTGATGGTCCATCACGCTGTCGGGCAGCCCGAAGGCCGGATGGTTGGACCCCATGAAGGTGGTCTGCACCACCGCCGGGGGCAGGCCCTCCTCCTGGAAGGCATGCGGCGTGGGCACACCGATGGA
>JAVFAQ010000016.1:0-17049 GCA_034002325.1 Flavobacteriales bacterium
CTTCTCCTCGGTGTAGGCCGCGCTCAGCACCGCCAGGAACATGCGGTCCAGGCCGATGGAGGTCTCCACCACATAGGGCACATAGCTCTCGTTGGTCTCCGTGTCGAAGTAGCGCAGCTTCTTGCCGCTGAACTTTTCGTGGTTGGCCAGGTCGAAGTCGGTACGGCTGTGGATGCCCTCCAGCTCCTTGAAGCCCATGGGGAAGCGGAACTCGATGTCGCAGGCCGCATCGGCATAGTGGGCCAGCTTGATGTGGTCGTGGTACCGGTAGTTTTCTTGGCCGAGGCCCAAGGCGCTGTGCCAAGCCATGCGCTGGGCCTTCCAGTGCTCATACCATTCCTGCTGGGTGCCGGGCTTGATGAAGAACTGCATCTCCATCTGCTCGAACTCGCGCATGCGGAAGATGAACTGCCGCGCCACGATCTCGTTGCGGAAGGCCTTGCCGGTCTGCGCGATGCCGAAGGG
Organism: Flavobacteriales bacterium; assembly: GCA_034002325.1. Taxonomy (GTDB): domain Bacteria; phylum Bacteroidota; class Bacteroidia; order Flavobacteriales_F; family PHOS-HE28; genus PHOS-HE28. The sequence continues at coordinate 466 of JAVFAQ010000016.1, forward strand.
CAATTTCATGCGCGCGCTCTTCTGCACGTTGAGGAAGTTGACGAAGATGCCCTGTGCCGTTTCGGGCCGCAGGTAGATGGTGCTGCTCTCGCCGCTCACGCTGCCCAGCTCGGTGGCGAACATCAGGTTGAACTGCCGCACGTCGGTCCAGTTGGCGGTGCCGCTGATGGGGCACTTGATCTCCTCGTCCACGATCAGCTGGCGCAGGGCCGCGAGGTCGTTGGCGTCCAGCGCGGCCTTCATGCGGCCCTCCACGGAATCGATGCGCTCCTGGGCGCGCTTCACGTTGGGGTTGGTGGCGCGGAACTGCGTCTCATCGAAGGCATCGCCGAACTTCTTCCGGCCCTTCGCCACTTCCTTCTCCACCCGGTCGGCGTACTTGGCGATGTGCTCTTCCAGCAGCACGTCGGCGCGGTAGCGCTTCTTGCTGTCCTTGTTGTCGATCAGCGGGTCGTTGAAGGCGTCCACGTGGCCGCTGGCCTTCCATGTGACAGGGTGCATGAAGATGGCCGCGTCGATGCCCACGATGTTGTCGTGGAGCTTGGTCATGGCGTCCCACCAGTAGCGGCGGATGTTGTTCTTGAGCTCCACGCCGTACGGCCCGTAGTCGTAGGTGGCGCTGAGGCCGTCGTAGATCTCGCTGCTTTGGAACACGTAGCCGTATTCCTTGGCGTGGCCGATCAGGGTCTTGAGTTTGTCTTCGTTGGTGCTCATGGTGCTTGGGCGATCGCTCTGGAAGCCTTCAGCGTCGCGGCCGCAAAGATGGGCAGCAGGAAGCGTACCCGTGGAGCCGGGTGCCATGGAAGTCCCGTGGTACGGCCCGCGCTACCTTGACCGCATGTCCGCCAAGCCCCGTCCCGTCCTCGCCCGCCGCATCTTCTGGGATGTGGACTTCGAGCAGTTGGACTACGATGCCAAGGCGAGCTTCATCATCGAGCGGGTGTTCGCCTGGGGCGATGTGCCCGATGTGCGTGCAGCGCGCCGCTACTATGGCGATGACCGCATCAGGGAAGTCCTATTGAGTTCGGACGAGATACCGTTCGGGGCCTTGGTCCTTATCAGTGCGCTCTTCGATCGGCCGATCGAGGCGTTCAGAAGTTTTCGGAAGGGTGAAGGTCGGGATCCCGGCACGATGAGGAGGGCGTATTTTGAAAAGCTGCATGCCATCCACGGCCTGCCTCCCCCGCCTCCGCCTGACCCTGCACTGATGCGCATGAGCTGAGCGCCATGGGCCACGCGCAGCCCGTCGCGATCCTCTTTATCCTCACGCTGCTTCCTCCTCCGCCCCCGCCCCCTGCAATTCCGCCACGGCCTTCAGGGGTCCCTTTGCTCCTTTCCTCTTGTACGGCACGGCACGGGACAAGCGGGCACCGGGACCATGTGAAGCAACGTATCGGCCACCAGTGGGCGAATACGTGCAATGGCGGGTCAGTGGAACGTGGCGATCACGGCACCATCCACCTCCTTCTTCCCGATCTTCTTCTGTCCGAACGCGGCCTGCTCGTAAGGTGCCGTTTCGGCCCAGCGAAGGAAGTGGGAGTGCTTGAAGTCCAGGCCCTCGTCGGAGAGCTCGCGATAGTGGATCCGACCTTGGCCATCTATGGCCGCGCAGACCGTGACCCGGTTCCAGGTCATCACCGCTTTCGGCTCCTCCCCGTTCAGATAGCGCTCCAAATTCTGCGGCGGCTCACGGAAGACCAGTACCAAGTGGTCCTTCCCTTCCATGGCCGCGTACCCCATCTCGCCGTATTCGATGTTGTACACCCTTCGTGGCACCACTACGTCCCATTCATGCGCACCGGTCTTGTCCATCGCGACAGTGGCGATGAAGTGGTCCCAGATCCTGTTGGTGACCTGCTGCTGTGCGCCGCCGGAGAGGTATAACCCGCCATCCTGCCGCTTGATCAGTTCCAGGTCCCATACCCGTTCATCCAAGACCTGCGGGAAGGCTTGGGTCCGCGTTTCCGGTGCCGCGCCCAACGCGGGGTCGAAGGTCGACACGAAGTAGCCCGCCGTCTCCTTGGTGGTATGGTGCGGCTCCACATGGAACCCGGCCACCACGGGCCGGCCCTGCTGCATGGCCAGGCCCGCGCTCAGCGCCGCCATGCCACCGGGCAGGTCCACCGGCTGGGCCGCCATGCCCTCCTGGGCAAGGCCGAAGAGCTCGAAGCTGAAATTCACGCTTTTGTTCTTGATGGCCCGGTTCGCGAAGCGCGAGCGCATCAGGGCGTAGACGATGCCTTGGTCGCTCACCTTCACCCCGTACGTGCCGATGCGGTCGGCCTGGAACGGTATGCGATAGGCCTGCTTCCAGCGCGCGTTCAGGTCCGCGTCCATCGCGAACACGAGGATCAGCTGTTCATCTTCCTTGGATTTGATCCGGTCGAAGAACAAGATCACGTGCTCACCGTCCTCGCTCGTTTCGATCCGTGACCGGAATCCGGTCGTCATTTCCAGCGAGCGCGGGTCGAACGGGATGTGCGCGATCGTGACCGGCGGGCCGATGGGCGTGAAAGCGGGCAGTTCGTATGCCTGCGCGATCACGTCCACCTCGCCGGTCTTCTTGTTCACCGCGTTGTGCAGGATATGGAAACGGCCGTTCAGACTGAGCATGCGGTCATAGAAGAACTCGCCCCGCTTGCCCTCGATCTCCAGCCGCAGCGTGCCCGCATGGGCGTTGGTCGCCCGGGAGAAGGCATGGAAAAAAAATGCTGCCGCCGCCCTTGCCCTTGGCCGGGCGCTCCATCCGCACATAGTGGCCCCGGTCAACGTGATCATCCGTCTGGGCCATGTAGTAGCCTTCATGCTTGTATCCACGCTCGAAGTCGAGCGGTATGAACTGCAAGGACGGCTCCGGTGCCTGTGCGGCCACGCCGGCCACACCACACAGGAGGGCAACGGATGCAAGGCCAAGCCAATACGCGATCTTGTACATGGGGGCAAAGAAATAATGATCGCAGCGATCTTCGGCAGCGCATCGGGAATTACCGGACCTATGCTTGCGTCTCCTCCGCCTCCGCCCCCTGCAATTCCGCCACGGCCTTCAGCAGGTCGTTGCTGCTTTGGGCGATGGCGCGCTGCATCTGCATGGCCGTGCCCAGGTCGCGTTCCTTCAGCAGGCCCTCGCGCGCGGCGGCGCTCAGCTCCTGCACGCACCGGGTGTCGTCCGTGTGCATCCATTGCTCCAGCGCGGCCACTTCCCCGGCATGGCGGCCATCGTTCGGGGCGTCCGCCTGAAGCAGCGCCTCGAAGCGCCGGTGCGTGTGCGCAATGCGGTCGCGCGAGCGGGCGAGGAACTTCCCGGCGTAGGTGTCGTCGCCCGCGAAGCCGTCGATGTTCGCCTGCACGTCCTTCAGCGTCTTGGCCGCGTAGAGCGCCAGGCGCGCGGCGTGCAGGGCGCGGCCCAGGGTATCGGACCCCGTGCTGCCCAGGCCATGCTGCTCCACGCGCGTGCCGTAGGTGATGATCTCCGCCTGCACCAGCTTCAGGTCGTCGTAGCGCTCGGCCACGCCCGTCTCCTCGCGCCAGGGCAGCCAGCTGCGCACGGGCTGCTTCACGCCGAAGAGCATGCGGTGCAGGTCGATCACGCCCAGCAGCAGCAGGCGCACCTCCTCGCGCACGCCGGGCACCGCGGCCTCGGGCACGTCGGGGGCGATGTTGGCGATCAACTTGGTGCGCTGCTTGGTGCGCTCCGGGGCCAGCCGTTCCACCAGCCTTCCGAAGGGGCCGATCAGCGGCAGGAAGACCAGCACGCCCACCACGTTGAAGGCGGTGAAGAACAGCGCCACGGCCAGCACCTGGTCGTAGCCGGCGCCCCACACGCGCTCGAACACGCGCATGTACAGCGGCAGCATGAGGATGGCCAGCAGGGCCGCGAACACGTTGAACACCACGTTGGTGAGGGCCACGCGCTTGGTGGCCGTGGCGGCGTTGAGCGCGCCGAGGAAGGCCGTGCTGGTGGTGCCCACGCTGCAGCCCACCACCGCCAGCGCCGCCTCGCGGAACTCGAACAGGCCGCCGTTCAACGCGGTGAGCATGATCGCCACGGTCACCGTGCTGCTCTGCATGATGGCCGTGAGCACCAGCCCGATGAGCACGAACATCCACCACGGTGAACCGGCGAACCGCGCGGGGTCGAAGGTCTCGGCGAAGGCCGATACGCTGTCCTTCATCTGGTCCAGCCCCAGGAACAGGAAGCCGAAGCCCACCAGCAGGTGGCTCACCTGGTGGTAGCGCGGCGACTTGCCGAGGAAGAGCGACACCAGGCCGCCGATGCCGATGAAGGGCAGGGCGAACTCCGCGATATCGAGCTTGAAGCCGATGGTGGCCACGATCCAGCTGGTGGCCGTGGTGCCGATGTTGGCCCCCAGCACCACGCCGATGCTGTTGGTGAGGGTGATGATGCCCGCCCCCACGAAGGCCATCACCATCAGCGTCACCGCCGTGCTGCTCTGCAACAGAAGCGTGGCGACGGTACCGGTGAAGATGGCGCGGAGCCGCGTGCTGGTGTACGTGCGCAGCATGCGCTTCAGGCCCTGCCCGCCCAAGGTGGCGATGGAGCCTTCGATCAGCCGGATGCCGAAGAGGAAGATGCCCAGGCCGGCCAACAGCAACCAGATGTCGAGGTCGGCCCACATGCGACGGCAAAGTAACGGCGCCGTTCAGGCCGGGGCACGCCGGCTCAGTGCTTCACCCACCGGCCTTGCGCCACGGCCTGGCCGTCCGGCCCCCGGAGCCGGTACGTGTAGGCGCCGGGGGCCAGGTGGCCCAGGTCGATCGCCGCCCCGCCGCGCACGGCCATGGACACCGCCACACGCCCCGCGCCATCGAACAGGTCCAGGTGCCGCACGGCCGCATCGCCACCGATGGACACCGCGCCGGTGCCGGGGTTCGGCACCAAGTGAGGCCCGGCCTGCGCGCCCATTTCCGCCGCATTGAGGATCTGGTCGCAAACGACCCCATCCGCGGCCAAGATCACTTCCATCTGGTCATCCTTGTAGCACCGCAGCTCCTCAATGCCTGCATCGGCAATATATGAGAGGCCCGGGTGGATATATCCGAACCGTAGACCGAGCTTTTCATACAGTGTGTCCGTGCTGGTCAGCACGCTGAATGTACCCATGTCCAACACCAGGTACCGCAGCCACTCACCACCTAGTTCCACATGGCCCGTGTCCAATACGATCATCCGTGGTGTTACTGGGGGGGTGATCGGCCCAGGCAGGTGCCAGCCGTCGCCGGGCACGGCATTGAAATGGAACAGGGTGTCGAACGAAGAACCATCCCAGACCTCCACCAAGCCATTGGTCTCGCGTGTGATCATGGAGTGGAACCCGAAGGAGTGGTAGCTCTGACTTTGGATGGAATATACATGCGCGGTGCCGTGGATCCGCTGTGCGGTGCTGCCATTGATCACGGTGTCACCCGCATAGACCGTATGAGTGTAGCCCACATCGCCGACATGCAGTTCCGAATAGTGGTGATGCCACTCCGCCCCCGGTGGGCACCACATTTGGCTACTCCCGGCACCGGGCCACACCGTGCCCGCGATCAATGCCAACGATGGGAACAGCTTGTTCATCTCAGATCATGTTCGGATCGCGCCAGTGATGCTACGATGTGGTGCAGCTAATAGGGCCGGACCCGAAATCCAAATCCATTATTGCATGCAAGTGTTCTACTTTGAACTCTTTCATGTCCGGTACGGACGCCATGCGGATCATTCCTTGACCCAGCACCCATGCACATTCACAGCACCGTACATGTCCGCGATCGTGTACACGTACATCCCGGGTGGCAGCGCGGAGACGTCCACCTGCCCGCGCCCATCCGTTCTTGCGTGCAGCACCGTGCGCCCGGCCATGTCCGTAAAAGTGATGGTATGCGGGCCATCGGCCAAGAGGCGCACATGATCGCGGCCGGGGTTGGGAGCCAACACGGGCCGGTCTCGGGAAAACGCCTCGTCGACCCCCACATCGAACGCACAATCCGATACGTCCGGTGCCGTGTAGGCCATCCCATCATCGCGATAGCATCGGAAGGAGATGATAAGAACATCCAGGAACGGATGCGGAGGCCAGAGCGCAGGGTAGGATGATGAGCCGATGCGTTCATACAACGTGTCCGTGACGTACAGCCACGGCTCTTCCCCCCCGGAGTAGATCAAGGAGACGGCCAGTCGGCGCAGTTCCACTCCCTGCATCAGGACCGTTGCGGTATCCGTCACGTGGTAGGAGAGGTCCGGGTCCCCTTGTACCGGCACGGTCCACCGGTCCCCGGGCACTGCACCGAACCAGATGAGGGTGTCATACTGTTGGTCCTCCCCGTTCCACCACCAAACCACTCCATCGGCCGTGCGCGTATGGGCGGTAGGCCAAGGTGCGTGGTGCTGCCCGTCGGCACCCACGACCTCGTAGTACACGTCCTGCTCGATCCGCTGCGCGACCTGCCCGCCCACCACGGTGTCCCCGGCATACCGGGCGACCATCGTGCCCTCATGGGTGATGCCATTGCTCCAGTCCACCGCGTGATAGCCATGGGTCCACTCCGCCCCCGGCGGGCACCACATTTGGCCGCTGCCGGCACCGGGCCACACCGTGCCCGCGATCAATGCCAACAATGTGAACGTCTTGTGCATCTCAGATCATGTTCTGCTCGCGCCCGTGATGCGGTGATGGTGTGAAACTAACATGCCCGGATCCGAATTCCAATTGCATACAAGGGTTCTTCCGGGCGCTTGATCATGCTCCGCATGCGCCCTGCGCACGCCAGGCCCCTTGCCGCGCCCGGTGGCGGTGGCCCATGCCCGGAGCAGGGGTGTCGGGTCTCGACATCAAAGTCGGACCTGAAGTTGAGTGCATCACGCAGAGGCGCAGAGTAGTCGCCTTGGACGACCTGTGCGTTCCGCTCCCTCTCCTGCGTTGGCTTGCTCTGCGTCCTCTGCGCCTCTGCGTGAGAAAGTCCCGATGGCTCTCCGTCCGGGTCCCCCCGGCCAGGTCAAGGACCGGCCCCCATGCCCGGGATGCCCGGCCCGTGCCATGCGGGCGGCCTTCTACCTTTGGGCCCCGATCCCCAGACCATGTTGCGATCCATGACAGGCTTCGGCCGGGCGGAAGGCGTGGTGGCCGAGCGCAAGGTGAGCGTGGAGGTGCGCTCGCTCAACAGCCGCCAGCTCGACCTGCAGACGCGGCTGCCCGCGGTGTTCAAGGCGCACGATACGGCCGTGCGCCAGCTGGTGGGCGAGCGCATCGTGCGCGGCAAGGCCGAGCTGGCCATCGTGCGCGAGCCGGCCGCCGGCCACACCGGCCTGCTGGACCATGCCCGGGTGAAGGCCTACCACGCCGAGTTCAGCGCCCTGGCCCACGCGCTGGGCGTGCCCGCCACCCCCGAGCTGCTCACCATGGCCCTGCGCATGCCCGATGTGCTGGCCCCCACCACCGACGAGCCCGCCGCGGACGAGTGGCCCGCCGTGGAGGCCCTGCTCGCCGCCGCCCTGGAGGACCACGACAGTTTCCGGCGCGATGAAGGCGCCCGCCTGGCCACCGACCTGCAGGGGCGCGTACACGCCATCAGCGCCCTGCTCGCCGAGGTGGACGGCCTGGACCACGGCCGTGCCGAACGGGCGCGCGGCCGCATCCGGGCCAAGCTGGACGAGGCCGCCATCGCCGTGGACCACGACCGCTTCGAGCAGGAGCTGGTACATCACTTGGAGAAGCTCGACATCAACGAGGAGAAGGTGCGCCTGGCCGCCCACTGCGCCTACTTCCACGAGACCATGGCCGGCGACGAACACCAGGGCCGCAAGCTGGGCTTCATCGCCCAGGAGATGGGCCGCGAGATCAACACCATCGGCTCCAAGGCCAACGATGCCGCCATGCAGCGCGTAGTGGTGCGCATGAAGGACGAGCTGGAGAAGATCAAGGAACAGGTGCTCAACGTGCTCTGAACGCATGGCAGGCAAGGCCATCATCATATCGGCCCCCTCCGGGGCGGGCAAGACCAGCATCGTTCACCAACTGATGCAGTGGGAGCCGCGCCTGGCCTTCAGCATCAGCGCCACCAGCCGGCCCCGCCGCGCCCACGAGGAGCATGGCCGCGACTACTTCTTCATGACCGCCGGGGACTTCCAGGCCAAGGTGGCCGCCGGTGAACTGCTCGAATGGCAGGAGGTGTACCCCGGCCGGTACTACGGCACCCTGCGCAGTGAGGTGGAACGCATCCAACGTGCCGGGCACATACCGATCTTCGATGTGGACGTGGTGGGCGGCCTCGACCTGAAACGGGGCATGGGCACGGACGCCCTGGCCATCTTCGTGGCGCCACCGTCGTTGGAGGTCTTGGAGTACCGGCTGCGCATGCGCGGCACCGAAACGCCGGACAGCCTGCGGGAGCGCGTGGGCAAGGCGGAGCGGGAGATCGCCCACGCCCCCCGCTTCGACCTCACCATCGTGAACGACGACCTGGCCCGGGCCTGCCACGAGGCCCGCGCGCACGTGCAACGCTTCATCGGCCCATGACCATCGGCTGTCTCTTCGGCACCTTCGACCCGCCCCACCAAGGCCATCTGGCCGTGGCCCGGCACATGCGCGAAGCATGCGGGCTGGACCAGGTGTGGCTGGTGGTGACGCCCCAGAACCCGTTCAAGCAGGACCGCCCCCTCACCCCCGATGCCCACCGGCTGGCCATGGTGCGCCTGGCGGTGGCCGGCCACGAGGGCCTGGTGGCCAGCGGCTTCGAGCTGGACCTGCCCCGCCCCAACTACACGGCCCACACCCTGCGCTTCATGCGCGACCGCTGGCCGCACCATGCCTTCGCGTTGATCATCGGCAGCGACAACCTGGCCACGTTGCACCGGTGGAAGGAGCCCGAACAGGTCCTGGCGCACCACCGCGTGCTGGTGTACCCCCGCCCGGGCAGCGTGGAGGCCATGGCATCCGCCGAGCTCAGCGGCCACCCCGCCGTGCAACTGGTGGTGGACGCGCCGATGGTGGACATCTCCAGCACCGCCCTCCGCGCCGACCTGCGGGCGTGGCGGCCGGTGAACGGGCGGCTCTCACCGGCGGTGCTCACCTACATCCGCGAGCACGGGCTCTACCAGTGAGCGCAGGTGGGCGCACAGCACGGGCACGGCCCGCGCGAAGCTCTGCTCGTTCACCACGTGCAGGTCGCACAGGTGCCGGTACGGCAGCAGGTAGTTGCGGTAGGCGGGCATCACGTGGTTCTCCCACTGGTACAGCACGTCTTCGCGGCCATAGCCCCGCTCCTCGGCATCGCGGCGCAGGCGGCGGTCCAGCTGGGTGCGCTCGCTGGCGTCCACGTACACGCGCAGGTCGAACATCTCGCGCAACGGGGCATGGTGCAGCACGAACAGCCCTTCCACCAGCACCACCGGCGCGGGGCGCAGCTCCACCAGGGCGGGCGCGCGGCCATCGTTGTTGAAGGTGTACTCGCGGCGCATCACCGGCTTGCCGGCCGCCAGCGCGTGCAGGTCGGCCACCAGCGCCTCCAGGTCCACCCCGCCCGGCAGGTCGAAGTTCACCCGGCCGTTGGCGTCCACCGCCTGGTGCTCGATGGGCCGGTAGTAATCGTCCTGGCTGATGATGCACGTCATGCCGGCCGGCAGCCCGTCGCGCACGGCCCGCACCAGGGAGGTCTTGCCCGAGCCGCTGCCCCCGGCCACGCCCACCAGATACCGCCCCCGCTGCATGGGCCAAATGTAGACCCTCGCCCCGTTGTGCGGAACATGCTGTGGGCCACGGCATTGGTAGGGGCGGAGTGAGTTTGGCACGCCGTTGGCAAAGGCCGGCGTACCGACCACTGCAAAGACCACCGCCATGAAGACCACCGCGATCCATATCAAGCTGAAGAGCCGCGCCCGGCGCCTGCTGCTGGAGGGCAATGTGGAAAGCTACATGCGCACGCTGCGCGCCCTGCACGACCTGCGCGCGCCGTCCGCCGGCATGGCTTGAACGCCTTCGGGCCGGCGGCGATCCGCCGGCCCATGGGAAGAAGGCCCGGGGTAGGGCCAACGGGTGAAAGACCCGGGTTTCGGGAATAGGGTTGAAAGGGCCTCCGGGGGGAGGCCCTTTCCTGTTGGCGCCCTTGCCGTGCGCGGCTCTTGTGCGGAAGCGGCCGGCCGGTGGATCCTTTTTCAGGGGGCGCGCGTAGAACGGCCCATGACGAAGAAGGACAAGATCGCCTTCATCAAGAGCAGCAAGCGCAAAACGCACGTGTACAACGACCTGAACAGGTACACGGACCAGCAGCTCGATGACGTGATCCGGGAGATCGTGCATGGCTTGGTCCGCGAGAGCGAGATCATCGCCAACGCGTACATCCACGGGTACCGTTGACGGGCCGCCGCGTGGCTCTGCTCGAAGGCAGGCAGCACAGGTAACCGGGCCTCGCATTCCATGCGGGGCCTTGTTACGTCCGGCCCGCCCTACCAGCCCACGCCGAAGGAGTAGCCCACCTGCACCGAAAGGCCCTTGAGCCGGTGCTTGTCGATCAGGTACGGGGCCTGGTCCAGCAGCGCGTCGTTGCCGCTGCCCAGCAGGTGGCCCACCCCGATGTACGCATCCTGGAAGAAGCCGTCCAACGCGCTGCGCAGGCCCACCCGCACGCCCACGGGGAAGACCAGGGCGCGCGTGCTGCGGTCGGGCCCGTCCCGGTAGCCGTCCGGCGCCGAGATGCGCACCTCGGCCATTTCGCGCACCAGGCTGCGGAAGCCCACCGAGGTGGCCACGTACCAGCCCTCGGTGTCGCCGCCCAGGAAGTACATGGAGCGGTACTGCGCACCGATGCCCTTGCGCACGTAGGTGTAGGTGATGAAGTCGGTGCCGTGGTCCACGGAAGCGATCATGTTCTCCGGCTCCAGCGCGGGCAGCACGCCGATCAGGTCCAGCCCGATGCTGGTGCGCCCGCTCACGTCGCGGTCCACGCCCAGTGCCCAGTGCATGTCCAGCCGGGGGGTGTACTGCTCCCAGCCCAGGCCCGCCCGCACGCCCCATTGCCCCAGCAGCGGCAGGGCATGGAGGGCCACCACGGCCAGGGCGGTCAGCGATCGGCGGGCGCTGTTCATGGCGTCATGCGGATGTTGAGCATTTCCAGGGCCACGGAGATGGGCACGGCGAAGCCCAGCCCTTCGAGGCCGCTGCCGCCGATCTTCATGGTGGTGACGCCCACCACGCGGCCGTCCGCATCGATGAGCGGCCCGCCGCTGTTGCCGGGGTTGATGCTCACATCGGTCTGGATGTAGGTGCGGCCCTCCAGCTGGCGCATGCCGCTGAGGATCCCGCGCGCGATGCTCTGCCCCAGCGCGGCGTCCACCGGTGTGCCGATGGCGTGCAGCTCCTCGCCCAGCATCAGGGCCTGGTCGTCGCCGATGGTGAGGGCGGGCAGGTCGGTGGCGGGCACCTTGAGCAGGGCCAGGTCGAAGTCGGTGTTCACCTTCAGCACCTGGGCGTCCAGGCTGAAGCCCTGCCCGAAGCGCACCTTCACCACGGGCTCGCGGCCCACCACGTGCGCATTGGTGATCAGGTGGCCGTCGTGGCTGATGACGAAGCCGCTGCCGTGCCCATCGCCGGCCTGCACGGTGGCCACGGCGTTGACCAGGGCGCTGAACATCTCGCGGCGGCCGTTGTATGCGATGGGGGTGGGGGTGGCCAGCTCCACCGCCGCGCCCTTGGTGCGGGCCAGGCCGGCGTGGTAGTGCTCACCGAGGCGGGCGTGCAGGTCCATGTCATCGGCCAGCAGCCGCGCGGCGTGGGCCAGCGCGCGGTTCACCAGGTCGCCCTCCGGATCGGCCGCGGCATGGTAGGTGGTGCGCATGGGCACGGTGAACAGCAGGCTGTCCGTGCGGGCGCTGCTGTGGAAGTGCCAGTCGACCGCCAGCTCCACCGGGCCGTGGTAGCGGCCCTGGCGCTTGGTGAGCCGCCCCTGCACGGCGGTGATCTCCGGGCGCAGGTGCAGTTTGGCGCGCTGCACGGCCTCGTCGCCCCGGGCGGAGCCCAGGCGGGCGGTCCGCACATCGAGCCAGGTGTTGCGCGCCCCGGCCTGCACGGCGTTGGCCAGCATGTCCGGCGCGAGCAGCTCGCGGAAGGGCCCGTCGCGCTCCAGGCGCAAAGTGCTGCCGTTGGCGGTGCCCAGGTCGGGCCGCTCGCCCAATGCGGTGCGCAGGGCGGTGATCGGCACCAAGTAGCGCGTCATGTCCGGCCGCGCCTCCCGGTACAGGTTCGCGTGGATGCCGGCGACGGGCAGGCGGTACCGTGCCGCGCTCCGGTGGTCCACCAGAAAGGGGACGTGCAGCAGCATGGCATCGGCCAGGAGCACGCCGGCGCTCTCGCGCGGACGCACCAGGAAGGTCTCGAGCTGATGCCCGGCCAGCTGGAACTCCACGTTCAGTTCCGGGCCATCGTCCGGCCGGTAGTGGTAGGTGAGCGGGGTCTCGCCGCGCGGTGCGCCGTTCACCGTCACCGTGGCGCCGGGCGGGGTGCTCTCCAACAGCAGGCTTTGGCGGCCCTTGTTGAGCAGGCCGGCACAGCCGCTTCCCAGCACCCAGGCACAGCCCGCCAGCACGATGACCCCGTATCCCTTCATGGAAACGGCGGCAAGGTGGCGGATCGTGCGCGAATGACCAAGGGCCGGGGTGAATTCCGCCGGCCGGCTATCTTCGGGCCATGTCCCGGCCCATCCATGGAAAGCGCTGGCGCTTGAAGCCCGCCCCCGACCCGGCCTTAGTGAGCGGCCTGGTCCATGACCGCTGCCCGGCGCCCGGTGCCGCCCTGCTGGTGCAGCGCGGCATCCGCAGCCCCGAAGCGGCGCGCACCTTCTTCCGCCCCGCGCTGGACCAGTTGCACGACCCCTTCCTCATGGCCGACATGGACCGCGCCGTGGAGCGCCTGGAGCGGGCCCTGGGCGACAACGAGCGCATCATGGTCTACGGCGACTACGACGTGGACGGCACCACCGCCGTGGCCCTGGTGCATTCCTTCCTGGTGCGCTTCACCGGCCGGGCCAGCTTCTACATCCCCGACCGCTACACCGAGGGCTACGGCATCTCCTTCCAAGGCATCGACCACGCCCGGGCCGAAGGCGTGACCCTGATCATCGCGCTGGATTGCGGCATCAAGGCCCTGGACAAGGTGGCCTACGCCAAGGAGCACGGGATCGACTTCATCATCTGCGACCACCATCGCCCCGGCGACCGGCTGCCCGATGCCGTGGCCGTGCTGGACCCCAAGCGGCCGGACTGCCCCTACCCGTACAAGGAGCTCAGCGGGTGCGGCATCGGCTTCAAGCTGGTGCAGGCCATGGCCCGGCGCACCGACATCCCGTTCAGCGAGCTGCTGCCCCTGCTGGACCTGGTGGCCGTGAGCACCGCCTGCGACATCGTGGCGCTCACCGGCGAGAACCGCATCCTGGCCCACCACGGCATCAACCGGCTCAACGACCACCCCCGGCCCGGCATCCGCGCCATGATGGGCATGGCCAACGTGCGCAAGCGGCTTTCCATCAGCGACCTGGTCTTCACCATCGGGCCGCGCATCAATGCCGCCGGGCGGATCGAGCACGGGCGCCAGGCCGTGGAACTGCTGCTGGCCCGCGACACGGGCCAGGCCGAGATGATCGGCCAGCGGGTGGACATGAACAACCATCAGCGCCAGGAGCTGGACAAGGCCATCACCGGGCAGGCCCTGGAGGCCATCGCCGAGCAGGGCCACGACCACGACCCCCACAGCACCGTGGTGTTCAACCCCGAATGGCACAAGGGCGTGATCGGCATCGTGGCCTCGCGCCTGATCGAGCAGCACTACCGGCCCACCGTGGTGCTCACCGCCAGCAACGGCCACGCCGTGGGCAGCGCCCGCAGCGTGAAGGGCTTCGACGTGTACGAGGCCATCAACGCCTGCGCCGACCTGCTGGACCAGTTCGGCGGGCATAAGTACGCCGCCGGCCTCACCATGCCGCTGGCCAACGTGGACGCCTTCCGCGAGCGCTTCGAGGCCGTGGTGCGCGACACGATCACCCCCGCGCAACGCACGCCCGAGGAGGAGGTGGACCTGGAGATCGGGCTGGAGGAGATCACCGGGCCGCTGGTGCGCCTGCTGCACCACCTGGCCCCGTACGGCCCGGGCCACATGCGGCCGGTGTTCCTCACCCGCGGCGTGGTGCCGGCCGGCACGCCGCGCATCGTGGGCGAGCACCACCTGAAGTTCGCCCTGCGCGTGCCCGGGCACGAGCGGCCCGTGGACGCCATCGCCTTCAAGCAGGCCCACCACTTCGACCTGGTGGCCAGTGGGCAGCCCTTCAGCCTGCTGTACGTGATCGAGGAGAACGAATGGAACGGGCGCACCACCGTGCAGCTCAACGTGAAGGACATGCGCGCCGGCACGGACCACCTGCTTGAGCACGAACGGCCGGCCGTGGCCATGGCTTAGCCCGCGCATCGCACCTTTGCGCCGCGGATGACGATCGGGCCCCACGACGACGAGCATTGGATGCGGCAGGCGCTGCGCGAGGCCGAGCGCGCCTTCCAAGCCGATGAGGTGCCCGTGGGCGCCGTGGTGGTGGCCGCCGGAAGGATCATCGGCCGCGGGCACAACCTCACCGAGCGCCTCAACGACGTGACCGCCCATGCCGAGATGCAGGCCATCACCGCCGCCGCCAACGACCTGGGCGGCAAATACCTCGAGGACTGCACCCTGTACGTGACCCTGGAGCCCTGCCCCATGTGCGCCGGTGCCCTGCACTGGGCCCGGCCGGGGCGCGTGGTCTTCGGCGCCTTCGATGAAAAGGCCGGCTACCGCCGCTTCGGCGCGCGCATGCTGCACCCGAAGACCCAGGTGACCGGCGGCATCCTCGAGCCCGAGTGCAGCGACCTGCTCAAGGCCTTCTTCCGGAAGAAGCGCGCCTTGTGAACCGCCCCCGGGCAGTGCGCGCCGGCACATCCCCGGGGCCATCGCCGCGCTTCCATTCCTTTGCACCGCCATGCGCACCGAGTTCGTACCGAAGCTGTTCTCCCTGTGGAAGGAGGGCATCCCCCGGTCCCAGGTGCGGCGTGACCTGGTCTCGGGCATCATCGTGGGCATCGTCGCCCTGCCGCTGGCCATCGCCTTCGCCATCGCCAGCGGGGTGCCGCCGGACAAGGGCCTGGTCACGGCCATCGTCGCGGGCTTCTTCATCAGCGCCTTCGGCGGCAGCCGCGTGCAGATCGGCGGGCCCACCGGCGCCTTCATCGTCATCGTGTACGGCATCGTGCAGAAGCACGGCATCGACGGGCTGGTCATCGCCACCTTCATGGCCGGCGCCATGCTCGTGGCCATGGGCCTGCTGCGCGCCGGCAAGCTGCTCAAGTACTTCCCGCACACCCTCGTGGTGGGCTTCACGGCCGGCATCGCGGTGATCATCCTCACCACGCAGATCAAGGACTTCTTCGGGCTGGAGATGGGCGCGCTGCCCAGCGGGGCGGTGGAGCAGTGGGCGGCCTATGCCGGCAGCTTCCGCACCATCAACCCGTGGGCCCTGGGGCTGGCGGTGCTTTCCGTGGCGTTGATCGTGCTGGTGCCGCGGTACCTGCGCGCGGTGCCCGGCCCGCTGGTCGCCATCATCGTATGCACCGCCCTGGCCTGGGGCTTCCAGCTTCCGGTGGAGACGATCGAGGGCCGCTTCGGCGCCATCCCCAGCACCCTGCCCGTGCCGCGCATGCCGCAGCTGGACCTGGCGACGCTGCGCGAGCTGCTGCAACCGGCGATGGCCATCGCCCTGCTGGGCGCCATCGAATCGCTGCTCAGCGCCGTGGTGGCCGACGGCATGATCGGCGGGCGGCACCGCAGCGACATGGAGCTGGTGGCGCAGGGCGGCGGCAACATGGTCTCCGCGCTCTTCGGCGGCATCCCCGCCACGGGCGCCATCGCGCGCACGGCCACCAACGTCAAGAACGGCGGCCGCACCCCCATCGCCGGCATCGCCCACGCGGTGACGCTGCTGGCGATCATGCTGGTGGCCGCACCGCTGGCCGGCCGCATCCCGCTGGCCTGCCTGGCCGGCATCCTGGTGGTGGTGGCCTACAACATGAGCGAGTGGCGCAACTTCATCAGCGCCCTCAAGGGCCACCGCTACGATGCCCTGGTGCTGGTGGCCACCTTCGTGATCACCGTGGTGTTCGACCTGGTGCTGGCCATCCAGGTGGGCATGGTGCTCGCCGCCTTCCTGTTCATGAAGCGCATGAGCGACATCAGCGGGCCGCAGGACGCCCTGGTGGACGGCCCCGACGCCGAGCCCGGCGAGACCCCGCTGCCGCCCGGGGTGCGTGTGTTCGACGTGAACGGGCCGCTGTTCTTCGGTGCGGCGGAGAAGTTCCAGAACGCCCTGGACCGCACCAACGACCGGCAGCGCGTGATCATCATCCGCCTGCGGCATGTGCCGTTGATCGACGCCACCGGCCTGCACCGCATGGGCCACATCGTGCGGCGGCTGGAGCGCCAGGGCAGGCGGGTCTTCCTCACCAACGTGGCCCGCGAGGTGAAGGCGGAGATCAGGAAGCAGCCCTGGTACCGCGGCCCGCTGCTGGCCGATGACGTGGAG
>JAVFAQ010000017.1:0-16993 GCA_034002325.1 Flavobacteriales bacterium
CCGCTCAAGACACCATCGGTAACGCAGTCACCTTCGGTCGCCTCCTGCTGAGGCAAACGTATCACCACCATTGACTACATTCACCACGGCCAAACGACGTTGTCCGATTAATAGGGGGCTAGACCATCGTACATATTCCTCTTTCCATAATAAATTACAGTCGCATTGAGGAATTCATGTGCAACTATTTTATCCTTCTTACCCCACTTAGACAATGCCAAGGTTGCGTATAAATGATAAATATTCAGGGCTCTTTCAATAATGATTTCATTGTATTGAACATCCTGAATAAATTTTAACCTGTCTGCATTCTTCATTGATTCATTTTCAAACTCATCTCTACGTCTACTCTCCTCCTCTCGAACAAATCGTTCTTTTTCAATCTCTTCTAGCGTTACGATTCGAGCCTTCAGTTCTTTACGTTGATCCTTGAACTGCCTCCATTGGATTATGAGTGCCAGCCACGCGGCAACTGCCAGTGCGAGGGTGAGTAGTGTCACTGCATCCATTTCACGAAGGGCAATGTGCCAAACACGAGCAACCCATCACATATTCCTTCTGTACTGACCGCCTACTTCAAACATGGCTGCGGTGAGTTGCCCCAACGAGCAATACTTGCACGCCTCCATCAGCACCTCGAACATATTCTCATTGCGGATCGCCGCCTGTTGCAGGTCCTTGATCGCCTTCGCCGCTTCATCCGCGTACGCCCGCTTCAAGTTCTCCACCGTCGCTATCTGCGCTTCCTTCTCCTCCTCCGTGGCGCGGATCACCTCCTTCGGCAGGATCGTCGGTGAGCCCTTGCTGCTGAGGAAGGTGTTGACCCCGATGATCGGGTATTCGCCGGTGTGCTTCAGCGTTTCGTAGTAGAGGCTTTCCTCCTGGATCCTGCCGCGCTGGTACATGGTCTCCATGGCGCCCAGCACGCCGCCGCGCTCGGTGATGCGGTCGAACTCGGTGAGCACGGCCTCTTCCACCAGGTCAGTGAGTTCTTCGATGATGAAGCTGCCCTGCAACGGGTTCTCGTTCTTGGCCAGCCCCAGCTCGCGGTTGATGATGAGCTGGATGGCCATGGCGCGGCGCACGCTTTCCTCGGTGGGCGTGGTGATGGCCTCGTCGTAGGCGTTGGTGTGGAGCGAGTTGCAGTTGTCGTAGATGGCGTACAGCGCCTGCAACGTGGTGCGGATGTCGTTGAAGTCGATCTCCTGCGCGTGCAGGCTGCGGCCGCTGGTCTGGATGTGGTACTTGAGCATCTGGCTGCGCTCGTCGGCGCCGTAGCGGTGCTTGAGCGCCTTGGCCCAGAGGCGGCGCGCCACGCGGCCCATCACGGCGTACTCGGGGTCCATGCCGTTGCTGAAGAAGAAGCTGAGGTTGGGCGCGAAGGCGTTGATGTCCATGCCCCGGCTGAGGTAGTACTCCACGTAGGTGAAGCCGTTGGCGAGCGTGAAGGCGAGCTGGCTGATGGGGTTGGCGCCGGCCTCGGCGATGTGGTAGCCGCTTATGCTGACGCTGTAGAAGTTGCGGACCTTCTGGTCGATGAAGTACTGCTGCACGTCGCCCATCAAGCGCAGCGCGAACTCGGTGCTGAAGATGCAGGTGTTCTGGGCCTGGTCTTCTTTCAGGATGTCGGCCTGCACGGTGCCGCGGACCTGTTGCAGGGTGTCGGCCTTGATCTTGGCGTAGACGTCGGGGGGGAGGACCTGGTCGCCGGTGATGCCTAACAACAGCAATCCCAAACCATCATTCCCTTCGGGGATCTCGCCGTGGTAACGCGGCCGCTGGCTGCTGGCCTTTGGCTGCTGGCTACTGGCCTGACCCGAACGGCCAGTAGCCAGTGGCAAAGAGCCAGCAGCTTCCCACCGCTCTTGGATCTTGCGTTCCACTTCCTCTTCGAGGCCGTTCTCCCGGATGTACTTCTCACAATTCTGATCGATCGCCGCGTTCATGAAGAAGCCGAGCAGCATGGGCGCGGGACCGTTGATGGTCATGCTCACGCTGGTCTTGGGATCGCTGAGGTCGAAGCCGCTGTAGAGCTTCTTGGCGTCGTCGAGGCAGCAGATGCTCACGCCGCTGTTGCCCACCTTGCCGTAGATGTCAGGACGGCGGCCGGGATCGTTGCCGTAGAGCGTCACGCTGTCGAAGGCGGTGCTGAGGCGCTTGGCGGGCATGCCCTGGCTCACGTAGTGGAAGCGCTTGTTGGTGCGCTCGGGACCGCCCTCGCCGGCGAACATCCGCGCGGGGTCCTCGCCGGTACGCTTGAAGGGGTAGATGCCGGCGGTGTAGGGGAAGAAGCCGGGCGTGTTCTCCTGCATGGCCCAGCGCACCTTGTCGCCCCAGCTGCGGAACTTCGGCAGCGCCACCTTGGGGATCTTCAGGTGACTGAGGCTTTCGGTGTGGTTGGGCACCTTGATCTCCTTGCCGCGCACGGTGTAGGTGTAGAACTCGCCACCGTACTTCTCCTCCTCGTTCTTCCAGCCGGTGAGCATGGACCACAAATGCGGATCCAGATCTTTCCTTAGCTCTTCGAATCTCGAGATCAGGGCCGTTAGCTCTTGGCTGCTGGCCATTGGCTGCTTATCGGTTCCACCGGAAGCAGCCAATGGCCAGGAGCCGGCAGCCAATGGCGCATTCAGCAGATCCGGCCCTCCGAACGTGATCACCGCCGAATACAGCCCATACAGCTTGTCCGCGATCTCCGCTTGGGTATTCACCTTGCTGTCGTACCGCCGGTTGCTCTCGCTGATCTCGCTCAAATACCTGCTTTTCGCCGGCGGGATGATCCACACCTTCTCGCTCATCTCGTCGTGCGCGTGGAAGGTGCTCTTGAAGTCCGTCCCGGTCTTCTCGGCGATCTTGGCCATCAGCCGCGCGTAGAGGACGTTGGTGCCGGGATCGTTGAACTGGCTGGCGATGGTGCCCACCACGGGCAGGTCCTCGTCCTTGGCGTCCCACAGTTGGTGGTTGCGCTTGTACTGCTTCTTCACGTCGCGCAGGGCATCGAGGGCGCCGCGTTTATCGAACTTGTTGATCGCCACCACGTCGGCGAAATCGAGCATGTCGATCTTCTCCAACTGCGTGGCCGCGCCGAACTCGGGCGTCATCACGTAGAGCGAAACATCGCTGTGGTCGAGGATCTCGGTATCGCTCTGGCCGATGCCGCTGGTCTCGATGATGATCAGGTCGAAGCCTGCGGCCTTCAGCACCAGGATGGCCTCCTTCACCTGCTTGCTCAGCGCGAGGTTGCTCTGCCGCGTGGCCATGGAGCGCATGTAGACGCGCTCGCCGCGGATGCTGTTCATGCGGATGCGGTCGCCCAGCAGCGCGCCGCCGGTCTTGCGCTTGCTGGGGTCCACGCTGATGATGCCCAGCGTCTTGTCCGGCTGGTCCAGCAAGAAGCGGCGGATCAGCTCGTCCACCATGCTGCTCTTTCCCGCGCCGCCCGTGCCCGTGATGCCGAGGATCGGCGCCTTGCTCGCTTCCGCCTGCTCGTGGATGGCGTCGGCGACCTTCCCGAAAGCGTCCGGATGGTTCTCCGCCATGCTGATCAACCGCGCGATGGCCGTCCAGTTGGCGGGCGACAGGTCCTTGGCCTCGGCCTTCCCATCAGCGCTGATGTCATGGTCGCAGCGCTCCAGCATGTCGTTGATCATGCCTTGCAGGCCCATCGCCCGGCCATCATCGGGGTGGTATAAGCGTGTGATGCCGTACGCCTCCAGCTCCTTGATCTCCTCCGGCAGGATCGTTCCGCCGCCCCCGCCGAAGATCTTGATGCGTCCCGCGCCTTTCTCCTTCAGCAGGTCGTGCATGTACTTGAAGTACTCCACGTGCCCGCCCTGGTAGCTGGTCATCGCGATGGCGTGGGCGTCCTCCTGGATCGCGGTGTGTACCACGTCCTCCACGCTGCGGTCGTGCCCCAGGTGGATCACCTCCGCGCCCGTGGCCTGGATGATGCGCCGCATGATGTTGATGGCGGCATCGTGGCCGTCGAAGAGGGATGCTGCGGTCACCACCCTGATCTTGTTCTTGGGGACGTAAGGCTTCACAACGGTCGTTGACATGCCGCGAAAATACCGCCGCACGGGCCAATGCAGGGAGGGGTGCGGGTGCGGTGTGCGGAGATCGGCCACTGGTGATGGGTGACTGGTGACTGGGGGCCGCCTACGGGCTGTCCGCCTGCCGGACCTGTCTGCCGCAAGGCATGAGGCAGGTCCGCTTTAGCTGCTTCGGCTCTGCGGCCATTGCAGCCGCCCCGCGTGCTTCCCTTGGTTCCGGCCCGGGACGGTCGCCTCCTGCGCGTCCGGCAGGCGGGTCCGCTGGCGCCCTATATCTCCCCCATCGTTGGCAGGGGGAAAGGCCGCATCACTTTCAGCAAACTACCGCTGTGCTCCCACATGCGAACTCCCGTCACAACCGGGGACAAGACCCCCATCCAGGATGGCGCCATTCATTTCATTGAGTAATATTACTCAACACATTGAGTAAATTTGCACCATGGTCTACATCCGGCCCCAACACGCCATCCTGCTCGAACGCCTGTCCGGTCCGCGCCATTTCATCCAAGTGGTGGCCGGTCCGAGGCAGGTGGGCAAGAGCACCCTGGTACGCCAGGTGCTGGCGGACCTGGACCAGGAAAGTCACGAGGCCAGCGCCGATGACCCCGCTGCGCAGAACACGGCCTGGATCGCGCAACAATGGGACACGGCCCGACTGCTGGCCCACCGCAACAAGCGCAAAGGCGCGCTATTGGTGATCGACGAGGTGCAGAAAGTGCCGCGCTGGAGCGATGCCGTGAAAGCCCGCTGGGACGAGGACACGCGCAAGGGCATCAAGCTGAGGGTGGTGCTCCTGGGCTCGTCGCCGCTGATGATGCAACAAGGGCTGCAGGAAAGCCTCGCGGGCCGTTTCGAGTTGGTGCGCATGCAGCAATGGCCGTTCGCCGAAATGCACGCGGCCTTCGGTTGGGACCTGGACAGGTACATCTTCCACGGCGGCTATCCGGGTGCCGCCAAGCTGGTGCGCAACCTCGCGCGGTGGCGGGCCTACATGCGCGATACGCTGATCGAAACGAGCATCGCCCGCGACGTGCTGCAGATGACCCGCGTGGACAAGCCCGCCCTGCTGCGCCGTCTGTTCGAGCTCGGCTGCAGCTACAGCGGCCAGGAACTGAGCTACACCAAGATGCTCGGCCAGCTGCACGGTGCGGGCAACACCACCACGCTCAGCTGGTACGCCGAACTCACGAGCCACGTGGGCCTGCTCACGCCCCTGCACAAGTATGCGGGCCAGCGCGTGCGCCAGCGCGCCAGCAGCCCCAAGTGGATGGTGCATGATACCGGCCTGCTCACCGCGCCCATGGGCATTTCCATGGCGCAGGCCCGAAAGGACGGTGCGCTATGGGGCCGCGTGGTGGAAAGCGCCGTGGGCGCCCACCTGTTGCGCGGCGCCCGCGATGAAGGCTACGAGGTGTTCTACTGGCGCGATGGCGGCCGCGAGGTGGATTTCGTGGTGATGCGTGGCGGCAAGCTCACCGCCATCGAGGTGAAGAGCTCCAGGGTGCGCACGGCCTTGTCCGGCATGGCCGCGTTCAACGATGCGTTCAAACCTGCGCGCCTGCTGTTGATCGGGGAGGGCGGCCTCTCCCCGGAGACGTTCCTCGCCGCACCGGCATCAGCGGTATTGGCCTGACCCGGGCATTTGCTCAACGTATTGAGTAAAAATACGCAGTACGGGCGCTGGGCACCACCTGCCGCACGGCCCTCAGCCCACCTTCACCTCGTACTCCCGGATCAAGATCTCCGCCGGGATCCGCAGCTTCTCATGCAATACCCGGATCATGGCCAGGCTCAGCTTCCGCCTGCCGGAGAAAACATCGCTTCGGCGCTGGCGCGAACCCAGCAGCTTGCCCAGTTCGGCATCCGTCAGCCCCATCTGGTCCATGCGGAACTTGATGGCCTCGATCGGGCCCGGAGGCGGGACGGGATAGTGCAGGTCCTCATACTCCTCCACCACCAAGGACAACAGCTCCAGCTCATCCGCTTCAGAGCTTCCGTCCGCGGGGTCCTTGTCAAAAAGCTCCTGGATGCGCAACAACGCTTCCTTGTGCTCCTTCCTCGTGCGGATGGGCCTGACCTTCATTGCGCAATGTTGTTACGTCCATCTTGTCGTATTCGGCGTGGGTCATCACCTTGATCACATGGATCACGCCCTGTTTCACCATCGGCTTCTTGTAACGCACCCGGGCCACAAGCCGGTAGACGTTGCCCTTGATGTTGAACACAAGCCGACCCCCTCCCACGAATGTCACGGAAGGGAATGTGCGCTTGATATCCTCCGGTGAGGCCCATGTTTCCTTTTTCACCAGTTCATGCCAGGCCCGCAGCGGCTGCAAGGCGGGAGCGTGCCGCTTGCCAAAGCGCTCCAATGTCTGCTTGGCGATGATCCGCATGTGCTTCATCCCGCCTCAGCGGGGCGAAGGCACGGCAAATGCACCCATATTGGTCACCTGTCGGGTGCGGGCGGATAGTGCGGCTTTCTTGCCGGGGCTTTTCGCCTAGGCCGTACCGTGAAAATGCCGCCGTGCGGGCCAATGCAGGGAAGGTGCTGTGCGGTGACAAGACCATGGCCCTTACCGAGTGCCCGGGCGATATCATCCGCATTGATGTACACGCCGAAATCCACCGGGCGTCCATTCACCCGCGCCTTACGGACCGCATCAATGATCGTGGTCTTTCCGGACCCGTTCGGCCCTGCGAAAACCCGCAAGCGCGGCGAACGCGCCATGTGGGCCTGACCGATCCCCGCGCTCCACGCACGGGCATCCTTCCAACGGCCCCTCCCATCAGAGCGACCGGGCCACGGTCGCAAAGCCCCGTGCGGCCCGGTGCCCCATCAACGCGTGCGCCATCTAACTTCAACCTGCCGAAACCACCTCCCATGCGCACCCACGCCACTTCGCTGCTGAAGGCGGGTCGCTCGGCCGAGGCCGAGGAGACCTACCGCATGGACCTGGTCCACTGGCCGGAGAACGGCTTCGCGCTGGAAGGTCTGCGCGATACGCTGCTGGCCCAGGGCAAGGAGCAGGACGCGCTCGCCCTTGCGCCACGGATCGGGGCGGCCTGGGCGCATGCCGACGCGCGGTAGCCGCCCCCGCAACACTGTGCAAGACGTTCAGCACGAGCAGGACATGGTGTGGCCCGCGCACCCCGATGCGCTTATGAGCCCAGCCCCGTCACCTCCTTGATCGCCGCCTCGTCCAGCGTCTCGCGCTCCAGCAGGGCCTTGGCCAGCGCATCCAGTTGCGGGCGGTGCTGGGTGAGCAGGCGCGTGGCCTCGGCATGGGCCTCCTGGATGATGCGTCGCACCTCGGCATCCACCAATTGCGCGGTGTGCTCGCTGATGTTCTTGGGCGGCAGCGCGCCGTAGCCGCTGCTCAGGTAGGGGTTCTCGCGGCCGGCCAGCTCCACCATGCCCAGCGCATCGCTCATGCCCCAGCGCGTCACCATGCGGCGCGCGATGCCGGTGGCCTGCTCGATGTCGTTCTCCGCGCCGGTGGTGCGGTCGCCGTACACGATCTCCTCGGCCACGCGCCCGCCCAGGATGCCCACGATCCGCGACTTCAGGAAGCCGTCGCTGTAGTTGTAGCGGTCCTCCTCGGCCTGCTGGTAGGTGACGCCCAGCGCCTGTCCGCGCGGCACGATGGTGACGCGCTTCACGGGATCGGAGCCCGCCACCACCAGGCCCAGGATGGCGTGGCCGCCCTCGTGGTAGGCGATGCGCGCGCGGTCGGCGGGCTTCAGCAGCAGCGCGCGCGCGGGGCCCAGCATCACCTTCTCCAGCGCGTCCATGAAGTCGGCCTGCCGCACATCGTCCTGCTTGCGGCGCGCGGCCAGCAGGGCGGCCTCGTTCACTAAGTTCTTCAGGTCGGCGCCGCTGAGGCCGGGGGTGGCGGCGCTCACCTCGGCCAGGCTCACGTTGGGCGCCAGCGGCACCTTGCGCGTGTGGACCTTCAGGATGGCCTCGCGCCCGGTGCGGTCGGGCAGGTTCACCACCACGCGGCGATCGAAGCGGCCGGCGCGCAGCAGGGCCTTGTCCAGGATGTCGGGCTGGTTGGTGGCGGCCAGCACGATCACGCCGGTGGTGCTGCTGAAGCCGTCCATCTCGGCGAGGATCTGGTTCAGCGTCTGCTCCTGTTCCTGCGCGCCGCCCAGGGCCGTCATCCCGCGCGCCCGGCCGATGGAATCGATCTCGTCGATGAAGATGATGGACGGCGCATGCTCGCGGGCCTGCTTGAAGAGGTCGCGCACGCGGGCGGCGCCCACGCCCACGATCATCTCCACGAACTCCGATCCGCTCATGCTGAAGAAGGGCACCTCGGCCTCGCCCGCCACGGCCCGCGCCAGCAGCGTCTTGCCCGTGCCCGGCGCACCGATCAGCAGCACGCCCTTCGGTGCCGCGCCGCCCAAGCGCGTGTACTTCTGCGGGTCCTTCAGGAAGTCCACGATCTCCACCAGCTCATCCTCGGCATCGTCGATCCCGGCCACGTCGTCGAAGGTCACGCGGCGGTCGGTCTCCTTGTCGAAGCGGCGCACGTTGCTCTTGCCCAGCCCGCCAAGGCCGCCCATGCCGCCCATGCCGCCGCCCATGGGGCCCTGGCGCATGCGGCGGAACACCCAGATGTACATGGCGATGATCAGCAGCGCGGGGCCGAACATGAACAGGAAGGAGAAGAGCGGGTTGCTTTCCTCCACGATCGGCTCGGCGCTGATCTCCACGTCGTGCTCCAGCAGCAGGTCCTCCAGGCGCGTGTCCGCGAAGGCGGGCAGCACGGTGATGAAGTGCTTCACCTCGGCGGCCGCTTCCGCACCCACGGGCCGCGTTTCGGCGGTGTCCTTGGGCCAGGTGACAGGCGTGATGAAAGTGCCGCTGATGGACTCGCCCTTGCCGTAGACCTCTTCCACGTTGCCGCGGGCCACTTCGGCCTTGAACAGCGTGTAGGGCACGCTCACCGGCTCTTCCGCGCCGGTGCCGAAGAACGAGCGCACGAACCAGATGTTGAGCAGCAGGATGATGATGAACCAGAACCACGAGATCCGCGGCAGCTGCGGCGGCTTGGTGGCGGGCCCTTGGCCGGGCTTGCCGGGCGCGGGCTTCTGCGGCGGTGGAGGGTGCGATGCCATGGTGGCGAAGGTACCGGTCGGGAGGGCGATGTCCGGTGTGGCCCCACAGCCCCCCTCACCGCCCGACCGTCAACCGCAAGGGTGCGGTATCGTATGCCACGCCGCCGCTGTACAAGGTGATCGTCGGAATGGTGAGCCGTCCGCGCCGCCGGGGCCGGATGTCGTAATAGTGCCACGCGGCGAGGCTGTGTACACCGTCGCTCCACTTGGTGGACCGCCCCTTGCCGCGCCCGCCGAGCACGGTGAAGCGCTTGTTGCCCGCCAGGGTGGTGGCGGAGTCGATCTCCGCCCCGATCACGAAGTACAGCCGGACCTGCTCGTGCCTGCCGAAGCGATGCACCGCACGGCCTTCGTCCAGCGGATGGGCCATGGTGCGCACGCTGTCCACGCGGGTGGCCACGGCGACGGCCTGCTGGGCGTGCGCACCCGGCAACGCCGCGAGGAGCAGGAGCAGCGGCATGAGGATGCCGGGACCAACGCGCATGCGCCGAAGGTAGGCGGCGGTGCATCGTGGCGCCCCCAACACACCCTCCGCCCTGGTACCTTTGATCGGCCCCTGACCGCCCACGCATGAAGCTCCGGTCCAACGAACCCTTCGGCCTGCTGCGCAACGGACTGCTCTTCGCGTACCCGTCGTTGCAGCACGACATCGAGGCCGACGTGGTGGTGATCGGCGCGGGCATCACCGGCAGTTTGATCGCGCACCGCTGCGTGGCGGAAGGCCATGCCACGGTGGTGATCGACCGGCGCGAAGTGGGCCACGGCAGCACGGCGGCCACCACGAGCATGCTGCAATACGAGATCGACGTGCCCCTGCATGCGTTGATCGCCAAGGTGGGCGAGAAGGACGCCGTGGCCGCCTACCACGCCTGCGGCCGCGCGATCGACACGTTGGAGGAGCTGGACCGCCTGGTGAAGGGCGAGGCAGGCTTCCGCCGGAAGCGCTCCTTGTATTTCGCCGCGTGGAAGAAGGACGTGGCCGGCCTGCGCCTGGAATACGAAGCGCGGCAGCGCCATGGCTTCGCGGTGCGCTGGCTCACGGCGGAACGGATCGCCGAACGCTACGGCATCCACGGCACCCACGGCGGCATCCTGTCGCGGCAGGGCGCCAGCGTGGATGCCTTCCGGCTGACGCACCGGCTGCTCCAACACGGCGTCCGGCGCGGGCTCCAAGTCTTCGACCGCACCGCGATCGCGCAGGTCAGGCACCGCCGCAACGGCACCACGATCACCACCGAGGATGGCCACGTGGTCCGATGCCGGCACGTGGTCCACTGCACCGGTTTCGAGAGCGTCGAACTGCTGGGCCGCGACCACGTGGACCTCCACAGCACCTACGCCATCGTGAGCGAGGCCATGCCCGATCACGCGCGGCGGCTGAAGGACACCCTGGTGTGGAACACCGCCGACCCCTATCTCTACATGCGCACCACCGCCGATGGCCGGCTGATCGTGGGCGGTGCCGATGAGGAGTTCGTGGACGCCGAACGGCGCGACCGCCTGCTGGCCCGCAAGGCGGGCCGGCTGGAGCGCCAAGTGCAAAAACGCATGCCCGATGTGCCCTTCCGCACCGACTTCGCGTGGGCCGGCACCTTCGGCGCCACGCGCGACGGGCTGCCCTGCATCGGCCGGCATCCCGAGGTCCCCGGCGCGATATTCGTGCTCGGCTTCGGCGGCAACGGCATCTGCTTCTCGGTGGTGGGCATGGACATGGTCGCCGCCTTCCTGGCCGGACGCGAACACCCGCTCGCCCACGCCTTCCGCTTCGGGCGCTGACCCCCTCCCCCGCCGGTCATCCCTGCCACCCCATGCCGCGGCGTACGCACGGGCCACGGCACCACGATCGGCCTTCTCCCGTACGGATCACGCGGCGGCCACCGGTGCGGGCACTTCGGCGTCCACCACCAGGATCTCCTCGTCGTTGCCTTCGCACTGCGCCAGCACCTTGTGTACGGGGTGCGTCACCTGCGAGCGGCCGCTCAGCACCGTGTCCACGCCGGTGCCCTCCAGCGTGCCGCCGGCGTTGCAGTACGCGAAGAGGATGTTGTTCTCAAAGGCGCGCGCGGTGCAGAGCGAGTCGATCAGCAGGACCTCATCATTGAGCTTGTCCGCCGAACGCAGCGACGCCTTGGGGAAGGACCAGTAGGTGGGCGAGATCACGAACTGCGCGCCCAGTTTGTTCATGGCGGCGAACAGCTCGGGGAAGGCGATGTCCCAGCAAATGGTGAGGCCCACCGGACCGAAGCGCGTGGGGAACACATTGGCGCCGGGGCCGGGCGCGATGGCGACCTTTTCGGTGTCCCACAGGTTCACCTTGCGGTACCAGCCCGGCAGGGTGCCGTCCGCGGCGATGTAATGGGCCTGGTTGTAGAGCGCGCCCTGGTCGGCCACGGTCCATGTGCCGGGCACCAGGTCCACCGCATGGCGCACGGCCAGCGCCTGCATGCGCGCGAGGTACGCGGGCGCATGCCGCACAAAGGCCGTTTGCCCGGCCAGCGGACCGCACACGGCATCCTCGGGAAAGACCACGAGGTCGGCGCCCTGCTCCTTGGCCTGCGCGGTGAGGGCCTCGATCCGCTCCAGGTTCTTCAGCGGGTCCGAAGGGGCGATGTGCATTTGCACCAAGGCGATCTTCAGCTGCATGGGGTGGTGGTGTGCAGCGTGAAGGTAGGGTGGCGGTGGCCTCCTCACCCGAACAGCTCCAGCTGCCCCGCCGCGGGCCGCTTGAAGCGCGTGCGGTCCAGCTCGGGCACCGTGCGCCCGGCGAAATGCTTGCGCCGCATGAGCGCCACCACTTGCCGGATGTTCTCCGCGAAATGGCCCTCGCCCCGCATGCGCCGCCCGAAGCGGCTGTCGCTGGACTGCCCGCCGTGGGCATCGCGGACCTGGGCCAGCACCTTTTCCGCGCGGTCGGGGAAGTGCGCGCGCAACCACGACTCGAACACGGGTTTCACCGCGCCATTGGTGCGCACCACGGTGTAGCCCGCGCCCAGCGCACCGGCGTTGGCGGCCGCCTCGATCAGGGCGGGCACCTCGTGCTCGTTCAACGCCGGGATGATCGGCGCGACCATGGCGTACACCGGCACGCCCGCCTTCGTCAGGGCCTCCATCGCCTTCAAGCGGTTGATGCCGGTGCTGGTGCGCGGCTCCATCACGCGGCGCAGCCCCTCGTCCAACGTGGTGAGGCTGATCGCCACCGACACCAGGCCCATCGCCGCCAGCTCGCGCAGGATGTCCAGGTCGCGCAGCACCAGCGCGTTCTTCGTGATCATGCTCACCGGGTGCCGGAACTCCAGCAGCACCTCCAGCATGCGCCGCGTGATGCCCTCCCGCCGTTCCACGGGCTGGTAGCAGTCGGTGTTGCCGCTGAACATGATCGGCTCCGGCCGCCACTTGCGGTCCATGAAGGTGGCGCGCAGCAGCTCCGGAGCGTTGCGCTTCACGATGATCACCCGCTCGAAGTCCAGCCCCGCGCCGTAGCCCCAGTACTCGTGCGTGGGCCGCGCGTAGCAATAGGCGCAACCGTGCTCGCAGCCCTGGTAGGGGTTCATGCTCCAGTTGAAGCGCAGGTCGGGGGCATCGACCCGGTTCACGATCCGCTTCGCATGCTCCACCACATGGCGCGTGGCGGGGTGCTCCTCCTCCACCGCGTCCACCCCTTCCCAATGCACCACGCCGTAGCTGTGCTTCAGGAAGCGGTTGGGCACCTGATCGCCCGTGCCGCGCCCCTTGATGGGTTTTCCGTCGATCGCCATGCGCTTAAAGTAAGGCGGGGGGCGGTTGTTGGTTGTCCGTTGTCAGAACCGGACAACTAACAACGAACTTCCCCATCTTCACGCCGCCGATCATGCCCCTGCCCGCGCCCGCCACGCCCGCCCACCTCCAGGCCTTCCTCACCAAGTGGGAAGCATCGGGCGCCGCCGAGCGCGCCAACGCCCAGCTCTTCCTCACCGAGCTCTGCGACATCATCGGCGTAGAGCGCCCGCAGCCCAAGGGGCCCATCGAGGCCGACAACGCCTACTGCTTCGAGAAGGCCATCGCCAACGCCGCCACCGGCACCACCAACTACATCGATCTCTACAAGCGCGGCTGCTTCGTGCTGGAAACGAAGCAAGGGGCCGATGCCGCACGGGCGGATCATGATCCCCCCTTCAGCGCGGCTGGCGCGGAGCGCCTGCGCACGCTGAAAAAAGGCCACGGCCTGCGCGGCACCAAGGGCTTCGACACCGCCATGCTGAAGGCCCACGCCCAGGCACAGGGCTACGCCCGCGCGCTGCCGCAGGAAGAGATCGCAGGCGGCCGCCCGCCCTTCGTGATCGTGGTGGACGTGGGCCACACCATCAGCCTCTACACCGACTGGACCCGCATGGGCGGCGAGTACCTGCCCTTCCCCGATCCCGCCACCTACCGCATACCGCTGCGCCACCTGCTGCGCGCCGAGGTGCGCGACACCCTCCGCGCCGTATGGACCGATCCCCTCAGCCTGGACCCCGGCCGCCGCAGCGCCAAGGTCACCCGCGAGATCGCCACCAGCCTCGCCAAACTGGCCCGCTCGCTCGAAGGCCGCCACCCGCCCGAGCATGTCGCCGCCTTCCTCATGCGCAGCCTCTTCACCATGTTCGCCGAGGACGTGGACCTGCTCCCCTTCGGCTCCTTCACCAAGTTGCTCGGCGAGCTGAAGGACGATCCCGCGCACTTCGCGCCGATGCTGGAGAACCTCTGGGGCACCATGAACACCGGCGGCCTCAGCCCCATCCTGCGGAAAAAGCTACCGCGCTTCAACGGCGGGCTCTTTGTCCCCTCGGCTTCCAGCCGGGGGAACAAAGCGCTCGCCATCGCGCTGAACGCCGACCAGATCCAGCTGCTGATCGAGGCCAGCACCGCCAACTGGAAGGACGTGGAGCCCGCCATCTTCGGCACGTTGCTGGAGCGCGCCCTGGACCCGCGCGAGCGCCACAAGCTGGGCGCGCACTACACGCCCCGCGCCTACGTGGAGCGCTTGGTGAACCCCACCGTGATCGAGCCGCTGCGCGAACAGTGGAAGGCCGTGCAAGTGGCCGCGCTGCAACTCGCCGAGGCCGGCGCCGACAAGAAGGCCATCGCCACCGTGGAGAAGTTCCTGCATGAGCTGGGCAGCGTGCGCGTGCTCGATCCCGCCTGCGGCAGCGGCAACTTCCTCTACGTGACGTTGGAACTGCTCAAGCGCCTCGAGGGCGAAGTGCTCAACACCCTCGCCGAGCTGGGGCAGACCTACAAGCTGGAGTACAACACGCACACCATCAGCCCGGCCAATTTCCTCGGCATCGAACTGAACCCGCGCGCCGCCGCCATCGCCGAACAGGTGCTGTGGATCGGTTACCTGCAATGGCAGTTGCGCACCCACGGCCGCTTGGACAACCTGCCCGAGCCCATCATCAAGGACCTGCACAACATCCAATGCCGCGATGCCGTGCTGGAATACGATGAACGCCACGAACAGCGCGGCACCGATGGCAGCGTAGTGACCCGATGGGACGGCACCACCACCAAGCCGCACCCCATCACCGGTGCGCCCGTGCCCGATCCCGATGCCCGCGTGCCCGTCTACACCTACACCAAGCCACGCCCCGCGCAATGGCCCCAGGCCGATTACATCGTGGGGAACCCGCCGTTCATCGGGAAGCATCGCATGCGAGAAGCATTAGGCGATGGCTACACCGAAGCGCTCCGAAGCGTGTACCCCAGCGTGCCGGACAGTGCCGACCTCGTGTTGTACTGGTGGGACAAGGCCGCCGAGCTCACCCGCACGGGCAAGGCGCAACGCTTCGGCTTCATCACCACCAACAGCTTGCGGCAGACCTTCAACCGGAAAGTGCTGCAACACCATTTGGATGCGAAGAAGCCCATCTCGCTCGCCTTCGCCATACCCGATCATCCGTGGGTGGACAGTGCCGATGGCGCCGCCGTGCGCGTGGCGATGACCGTGGGCGTACCCGGCAAGCAGCAGGGCGTGTTGCAGCAGGTGGTGAAGGAGGTGGAACAGGGAACGGATGATGCGGCGGAAGTGACGCTCTCATCGCAAGCAGGGAAGTTCTTCGCGGACCTGACCATTGGTGCGAATGTGGCATCTGCTGTTGCACTTCGGTCCAACGAAGGGATTTCGTATCCGGGAGTGAAGGTGTACGGGGAAGGATTCATTCTCAACACGGAACAAGAAGAACAGATCGGCAGCAAGGCGATCGAAAGAGCATCGACATACATCCGCAACTATTTCAACGGGCGCGATATCACTCAGGTCCCCCGCAGCGTACGCATTATAGACTTTTTCGGACTCGGAATAGATGATGTGAGGGCTGATCACCCGGAACTGTATCAATGGTTGACTTTGCATGTGAAGCCGGGACGCGATGTGAGCCGCGAACCCAAAGTGAAGGAGTACTGGTGGCTCCATGGAAGAACCCGACCGGAGTTGCGTGATGCTATCAATGGCCTGCCGCGTTTCATCTCCACCGTCGAAACATCCAAGCACCGCTTCTTCACCTTCCTGGACAAGAGCATTCTGCCGGACAACATGCTCGTGAACATCGCCCTGGACGATGCCTACCACCTCGGTGTGTTGAGCAGCCAGATCCATGTCACCTGGGCATTGGCTACCGGCGGTACGTTGGAGGATCGTCCACGCTACAACAAGACGCGCTGCTTCGAGACCTTCCCCTTCCCGGCTTGCACACCCGCGCAACAGGAGCAGATCCGCGCCCTGGGCGAGCAGTTGGATGCGCACCGCAAACGGCAGCAGGCGTTGCACCCGGGGTTGACGATGACGGGCATGTACAATGTGCTGGAGCGGGTGAGAGAGTGCGAGGGAGATAGGGTGCGAGAGCCAAAGGCGCACCCTCCAACTCTCGCACCCTCGCACTCTCTCACCCTTAACCCCAAGGAAAAAACGATCTACGAACAGGGCCTCATCGGCATTTTGAAGCAACTGCACGATGAACTGGATGCGGCCGTAGCCGATGCCTACGGCTGGCCTGCCAACCAGAGCACGGACGAACTGTTGGCCCGCTTGGTGGAGTTGAATGCCACCCGCGCGGCAGAAGAAGCGCAAGGGCACATCCGCTGGCTGCGGCCTGAATACCAGGCCCCGCAAAGCACCAAACCCAGCGGCGGCACCCAGGCCACCCTCCCGGTGGACACGGCGGACACGGTAGCGGGCACCGTGTCCACCGTATCCACCCGAGCCTGGCCCACCGACCTGCCCGCCCAAGCCGCCGCCCTTACCGAAGTGCTGGAAGAACTGGAAGCCCTGAGCACCGTGGAAGAGATCGCCGCGCAGTTCCAAGGCAAGGCCACCAAGAAGCGCCTGGCCGAAATGGAACAACTGCTGCACACCCTGGCGGCGGTGGGGAGAGCGCGGGGGTGGAAGGGGAAGTGGGCGGGGGTGTGAGGCCCACCAATCCATTAGGATGATTTGGAGTCTTGACCTCGTCCTTTCTGCTGATAGTATTCCTCGAAGTCCTTGAACAATTCCTGCGTCAGGAAATTGCTCTCCTCGATACTTATGGCTCGAACGGTTGGCTGATAATCAAATCCACGGATCTCACGTAGCCATCGAATCTCAAAGCTCTTACCGGGTGGTATGTGATCTTTAATGGCGAACTGCAACACCCGATATAGATCAAGCTTGTTCAAACAGTCTGGATGGAAAGCGAAGTTGGCTCTTAGGTGGTTCGCTTGTGCGCTCGGATACATGAAAACATCGGGCTTGTGCTCGTGTTCTACATATAGGTGCGTGTGACCAATGTAGCTGGAAATTGACTTGTGCCTGTCAGATACGAACA
>JAVFAQ010000018.1:0-16798 GCA_034002325.1 Flavobacteriales bacterium
GGAGGTGTGGTCCTGATGGGGTATTCCAGCTCCACGGATGGCGACCTGGCAGAAGTGCCGCACGCAGGACAATGGGATGTATGGATCCTCAAGCTCGCCCCCTGGTCCGGCACCGGAGTGGAAGACCCGGCCGATGAGAACAGCATCCTCCTCTTCCCCAACCCCACCACGGGCGATCTGCAATTGGACTTTGGCTCATTGCACGGGCCGGGCTGGCAGTTGGAGATCATGGATGCCCTGGGCCGCATGGTGCTTACCATGCCGCAGGTACACGCCACACGAGGCCGCCTCACAATAGGCACCCATGGCCTGGCCCAAGGCTCCTATGCCGTGCGGCTGCACCGCGATGGGGAGTCGCATGTGAAGCGGCTCATCAAACAGTAAGGCACGGCGCGCCGGCCCCATCATCCGCTCGTGGCGGCCGATGCGGTACGGTGGGGCCGTTCACCGCAGCAACGTCACGTGCCCCTTGCGCTCCTGGCGCGGCTCCTGGTAGCACTCGTCCTGGAAGTGCAGGGTGTAGAAGTAGGTGCCTTCGGGCGCATCGTTCGTGGTGTCGGCCACCTTGCCGTTCCAGCCGGCCGCCGCGTTGTCCGACTCGTACACCACCTGGCCCCAGCGGTTGAGCACTTCGATGTGGAAGCCCTGCACGTAAGCGTCGGTGACCTTGAACAGGTCGTTGCTGCCGTCGCGGTTGGGCGTGAAGACGTTGGGGGGATCCACCCAGTCGGACACGTTGGCGAAGCCCACCTCCACCGTGTCGCGCACGATGCAGCCGATGGGGTCCGTGCCCACGAATGTGTACACGCCGCCCTCGTCCACGGTGAGCACCATGGCGGTGTCACCGGTGCTCCACAGCACGCTCACCAGCTCCACGGCCGGTTCGAGGTCCACCGTGCCGCCCCGGCAGGTATGGACATCGGCCATGCTTTGCGGGGGCACTTGCAGCAGGACGTTCACGGTGTCGGTGGCCAGGCAGAACCCGTCCTGCACCGTCACCCAGTACACGCCCGGGGCGCTCACCACGATCGTGGGGGAAGTCTCGCCGGTGGACCATTGCACCAGGCCCGGCAGGTCGCCGGCGTCCAGGGTGCCGGGCACCCCGTCGCAGATCGAGAACTCGTCGGGCAGGTCCACCACGTAGGGGTCGGGTTCCAGCACGAAGGTCTGCGTGAGCGAATCCGTGCCGCCGCACACCGGGTCGGTCACCACCAGGGTGACGGTGTAGGTGCCCGGCCCGGGATACGGGTGGAAGGGGCTGGGGATCGTGGCCGAGGTGCCGTCGCCGAAATCCCAGTGGTAGTCCATGTCGGGGTTGCTCAGGTTGGTGAACAGGGCCGAGGTGCCGTGGCAATCGGCGCTGAGCGCGGCGGAGAAGTCCACCTCGATCACGGGCGGCTCGATCACGGTCACCACGTAGGTGGCGGTGTCCGGTATGGCGCAGATCGCCGCGGGGTCCGAGCCGATCACCGTGATGGTGTACACGCCCGGTGCGGCGTAGGTATGCTCGAAGGCGGTGCCCGAAGGCGCCGGGCTGCCATCGCCCATGTCCCATTCCAGTTCCGTGGCGGTGCCGCCGGCCTGTACCGATACCGACATGCCCGGGCAGATCACCCCGTCCACGGTGCCTTCCACGTTCACGGTCACCTGGGTGGACTGCTGGAAATCGATCTTGAACACCCCGAGGTTGCAGTTGATGCTGTTGTTGGTGGGCCCCACCACGCCGGGCGTCACGGGGTAGCTCAGGTTCTGGCAGCCGGCGCATACGGCCTGGTAGACGATCCCGTCCTTGTCGAAGCGGCTGGTGCCCCCGTCCACGTGCTCGGCCGCGGCACCGCCGAAGAAGGTGGCATAGCCCAGCGATACCGCTTCGGCCTCGAGCATCATCAGGTAGAAGTCGCTGCCGGTGGTGGTGCTCTGGAAGGCGTCAGGGGTGGTGGGCAGGCCGAAGGTCGAGCTGCTCAGGCCCGCCACGCCGGACGCGTTGGTGGTGCCGGCCCAGCCGCTGAAATAGATCTGCCCGCAGATGCTCACCAGGAAGGCCGACGGCGAGATGTTCTCATTGCCGGAGCCGCCGATGCGGGTGCTCCACAGCGAGGTGGACAGGTCGCCGCTGAACTTGTGCAGGAACTGGCTGGCGTTGGGGTTGGCGTACTTGCCGGGCGAGACCGGGTAGGCGCCCGCGGTCTGGCCCACCACGTACACGTCGTTGTTGGTGTCCAACTGCACGAAATAGCTCTGGTCGAAGCCCGTGGTGCCCACGTAGGTGGTGGAGAGCAGCGGCGCGCCTGAGGGATGGAACCGCGCGATGTAGCCGTCCGCCGTGCCCCCGTTGTTGCTGGGGAAGGCCGGCGTGCCGGCGGCGGGCAGGTTGGTGCTGGTGGTGCCGCCGGTGATGTAGATCTCGCCGGTGCCGGAGATCTGGATCCCGAAGCCGGCGTCGATCCCGGTGCCGCCGTAGTAGGTGGCCCACAACATGTCCGTGAGGCCGGGGTCCATGCGGAACACGTAGGCGTCCAACTGGCCTTGCAGGCCGGTCTGCACCGCGCCCGGCGTGGTGAACAGGCCGTTGCTGGCCGTGCTTGTCACCACCAGCGGGTTCTGCGCGGGGTCCATGATGATCTCCCCGCGGAAGGGATCGCCGTAGTTGCGGTTCACCGGCGCGTTCTGGTTCAGGCCGTCGTTGCCGGTGCCGCCCACGTATGTGCTGCCGATCATGGCCGTGGCATCGCTGTTCAGGTGGACCACCACGGCGTCGCTGCCGGTGGGGTAGCTGAAGCCGTAGGAGGAGACCGGGAAGGGCGGGTTGGTGCCGCCGCCGAAGCTGTTGTCCCAGCACCCGGTGGTGGTGGGGAAGTTGGTGGAGTTGGTGGAGCCCAGGATGTACAGCTCGTCGTTGGCGTTCACCACCATGCTGTGCGGCACCTCGTTCGCCGAGCCGCCGATGTAGGTGCTCCACACCAGGGCCGTACCGTCCGGGGCGAACTTCGATATCCCCATGTCGATCGTGCCGCCGGCGAAGTTCGGTTGCAGTACGCCCGTGGTGGTGGGGTAGCCCACGCCGATGACCATGCCGCCGCCGTACAGGTGGCCGCTGTCGTCATACGTGGCGGTGAAGCCGAAATTGTCCGCAAAGCTCCCGCTGTAACTGCTGAACACCACTTCGGGGTCGATCACCAGCGGATAGCGCGGGTCGTGGCCGTAGGGCAGCTCGAAGCGCACCCGGTCGCCGTCCTGCACGTAGCGGCAATCCACCGGCCGTTTCTGGCCATGCACCACCTGCCAGGCCACCGGGCGCTGCTCCACCACGCGGCCCACGGAGGTCTCGATGAACACCAGCCCGTGCTCCACGCGCAGCTCGTCCACCCCCTCGTAGCGCATCACGATCTGCGCGGGGTCCACGCCGGGGGCCACCAGCCAATCGTACTTCAGCCCCTTGCGCCCGTCCACCCGCATGCCGATGCCGGGGTACACCTCGGTCATCTCCACACCGGCGTACGCGGGCACGCCACCGGCCCATTGGGCGGGGTCATCGCCGAGGAAGTAGTTCACGTAATGCGGGAAGGGATGTTCGCCCACGTGGCCCTGGGCCTGCCCGCCCTCGAAATGCACCTTGTAGGCGTGCATGCGCAGCGGCTCGGGCACGTGGTCGGGGTCGCCGTGGGCCAGATGGTCGCCACCGGCGGTGAGCACGTAGGTGAAGGCCGCGCCCTCCACGAACAGCGCGCCGCCGGGCGTGCGGGCCTGATAGAGCACCTGCGCGGGCCACTGGCCCTTGTTGAGGTGGAACTGCAAGGCGCCGGCGAGGGCATCATCATGGCCGTGGTCGTGCGCCAGCAAAGGTGCGGTGATCAGCAGGGCGGCCAGGGTGGGCAAGGTGGTGGTCCGGGACATGGTATCGGCGAAAATAACGTACGCAGCGATCCGGACCGAGACATCGGGAAGAAGAGCTTATCTCGCCATCAGGACCGGCAGGGTCCCCCGTCGCCCGCCATCGGTCCAACGGAACAGGTACGGGCCGGGCGCCGGATGGGCTGCGGGGGCCGCATCATCGCCGTGGAGTTGCGCCAGCGAAGGCACGGCGATCGGCAGGGCGGCAAGGTGGTGGTGCGCTGCATGCCACCGGTGGGATCAGGAGCGCGCACGACCCGCCCGGTCCCATGGGCGGAAAAAGCGGCTCAGTCCCCGTTGGTGAACTGCAATTCGTACAGCTCGCGGTAGCGGCCATTGAGCGCGAGCAGCTCCTGGTGGGTGCCCTGCTCGGCGATGCGCCCCTGCACGATCACCAGGATGCGGTCGGCCTTCTGCACGGTGCTGAGGCGGTGGGCGATGACGATGCTGGTGCGGCCCTCGGTGAGGCGCTCGGTGGCCTGCTGGATCAACTGCTCGCTGGCGCTGTCCACGCTGCTGGTGGCCTCGTCCAGCACCAGCACCTTGGGCCGGTGCACGGCCGCCCGGATGAAGGCGAGCAGTTGGCGCTGGCCGGTGCTGAGCATGCCGCCGCGCTCGCCCACCGCGGTGTCGTAGCCCTTGGGCAGGCGGGCGATGAACTCGTGGGCGCCCACCTCCTTCGCCGCGGCCGTCACGGCATCGCGACCGATCGCAGGGTCGTTCAGGGTGATGTTGTCATGCACGGTGCCGCTGAAGAGGAACACGTCCTGGAGCACCACCGCGATGCTGCGCCGCAGCTCGTCCAGCCGGTAGCTGCGGATGTCGTGCCCGTCCAGCAAAATGCGCCCGTGCCGGTGTTCGTACGAGCGGTTGAGCAGGTTGATGATCGAACTCTTGCCCGAGCCGGTGGGCCCCACCAGCGCCACGGTCTCGCCGGCCTTCACCCGGAAGCTGATGCCCCGCAGCACGGGTTCGTCCTCCACGTAGGCGAAGCGCACGTCGTCGAACTCGATCTCGCCGCGCAGCCCGGCGGTGCCCCGCGTGCCGGTGTCGGCGATGGCCGCCTCGGTGTCCAGCAATTTGAACACGCGCTCGCTGCCCACCATGCCCATCTGCAGCACGTTGAAGCGGTCGGCCAGCTGGCGGATGGGCCGGTAGAGCATGTTGATGAAGAAGATGAAGATGAACAGGTCGCCCACGGTGGTGGTGCCCGCCAGCACGTCCTTCACCCCCCACCACACCAGGAATGCGAGCGACACGGCGCTCAGGATCTCCACCACGGGGAAGAAGATGCTGTAGGCCAGCACGCTGCGGATGTGCGCCGCCCGGTGCGCGCGGTTGATCTCCTGGAACCGGCGGTGCTCCTGCTGCTCACGGCCGAAGAGCTGCACGATGGCCATGCCCTGGATGCGCTCCTGCACGAAGGCGTTGAGGCGCGCCACCTGCGTGCGCACGTCCTGGAAGCTCTTGCGGATGCTGTTCTTGAAGATGTTGGTGGCCCAGATCAGCAATGGGATGGGCAGCATGCACAGCAGGGCGAGCTGCCAGTTCCACACGAACATCACCACCACCACCACGGTGAGCTTCAGCAGGTCGCCCAGGATCATCAGCAGGCCCTGCGAGAAGATGTCCTCGATGGTCTCGATATCGCTCACCGTGCGGGTCACCAGGGTGCCCACCGGGGTGCGGTCGAACCAGCGCTGCTCGAAGCCGATCAGGCGGGCGAAGAGGCGGTCGCGCAGGTCGAAGGTGACGTTCTGGCCCAGCACGCTGGTCTTGTAGGCCTGCTGGAACTGCACGAAGGCCTCGACCACCAGCAGGGCGATGACGATGACGGCGGTCCACAGCAGGCCCCGGGCATCACCGGCCATGGCGTGGTCGTCGATCATGCGGCCCATGAGCAGCGGGCGCACCACCCCCAGGCCGGCCAGGGTGATGGTGAGCGCGAGGCTGGTCCAGAACAGGGTGCGGTAGGGCTTGGAAAAGGCGAAGACCCGCGCGAAGAGCCGGCGGTCGAAGGCTTTGCCCTGGGCGGTGGCGGCGGGCGCGCTCATGCGGTGGCGGCGGCTTGTGCGACGGATGCGGACCCCAAGGGGAACGGATAGGCCACGTGCTCCAGGTAGAGGCCGCGTGCCGGTGCGCTTTTGCCCGCCGCCCCGCGGTCGCGTGCGGCGATCACGGCGGCCATGTGCCCGGGCGGCCGCTGCCCCCGGCCCACCACGAAGCAAGTGCCCACGATGGCCCGCACCATGTTGCGCAGGAAACGGTCGGCGCGGATGCGGAACCGGTAGCCGTTGTCGGTGGGGGCCCATTCCGCCAGGCGCACGTCGCAGAGCATGGTGCGCGCATCGCTGCCCGCCTTGCAGAAGCTCGAGAAGTCCTGCCTTCCCAGCAGGTCGGCGCAGGCGGCGTTCATGGCGTCGATGTCCAACGCGGGGTACAGCACATGGGCGCGGTCGGCCATGAAGGGATCCTTGCGGCGCAGCACCAGGTACGTGTAGCCGCGCTCGGTGGCGCTGAAGCGGGCATGCGCCTTGTCGTCCACGGGGAACGCGCGTTTCACCGCGATGCTGTCCGGCAGCAGGCTGTTGAGGCCATGCACCAGCCGATCGTCCACGGGCTTGTCCTCCGGCGCATCGAAATGCAGGTAATAGTCCGTGGCATGCACACCGGTGTCGGTGCGGCCACAGCCCACCACATGGAGCCCGGGCAGTCGCAGGGTACGCCGCAGCACCCGTTCCACCGCCTCCTGCACGCTGGGCGCATCGGCCTGCCGCTGCCAGCCCCGGTAGGGCGTGCCGTCGAAGGCCAACTGGAGGAAAAAGCGGGGCATGGGGCCGCAAAGGTACCGGCCGGCCATCGCGCTTGGCCGATGCCGGGCGATCGTGCAACTTCACCGCCCATGCGCATCGGCCTGCTCAGCGACACCCACTCCTGGCTCGATCCCCGCCTGAAGGAGCACTTTGCCGCGTGCGACGAGATCTGGCATGCCGGCGACATCGGCACGGATGCGGTGGCCGATGAGCTGGAAAGCTGGAAGCCCGTGCGCGCCGTGTGGGGCAACATCGACGGCACCGGACTGCGGGCACGTTATCCGGAGCACCAGCGCTTCACGGTGGAGGGCGTGCGCGTATGGATGACGCACATCGGGGGCCGCCCACCGCGCTACGACCGGCACGTGGTCGAAGCCCTGCGCCGGGACCCGCCGGGCCTGTTCATCTGCGGCCACTCGCACATCTGCCGGGTGCAGTTCGACCCCGCCCTGGGCTGCCTGTACATGAACCCCGGCGCCGCCGGCCGCCACGGTTGGCACACGGTGCGCACCGCCCTTCGCTTCACCCTGCACCAAGGCCGTCCGCACGGTCTGGAGGTGATCGAACTGGGCCCCCGCGCCGCCCGGCCCGCCGGTGAATGAACGATCGATCGTGCAATACCACGGCGCCTCCCCGGGCCGTTGGGTCCAGGGCCATCTACCTTCGTACGTCCCATGCGCCGCATCGTCCGCTTCATCCCCCGCCCCATCCGCAACCGCTACGGCGCCGTGGTGCTGGGGCTGCTGGGGTGGATCATGTTCTTCGACCGCAACGACCTGTGGACCAACTGGAAACACCAGCGGGAACTGGACCGTACGGTGGAACGGACGGCGTGGTACGATGCGGAGATCGAGCGTACCCGGGAGCAGTTGCGCGAGCTGGGCAGCGACCCGGCCTTGCTGGAGAAGTTCGCCCGGGAGCGTTACCTGATGAAGCGTGCCGACGAGGACATCTTCGTGCTGGTGCCGGCGCAGGAGTAGGTCAATCGGCCGGCGTGGTGCAGCAGCGCCCGGGCCGTGCGCGGCACAATTCGACCAGCAAGCGGCGTGTGCGCTCCGCCCGCCCTTCGCCCCGCAAGTGGTACCGGGTATCGTGGCACATGCTGTCCGGGAAGACGAACTGTTCGGGCCGGCCCAGCACCGCGCGCCCCTGTTCATGCAGGGTGGCCAGGATCGCCGCCGACCGCGCGGCATCGTAGCCCGAACGCGCCCGGCCCGGCCAGGTGTACACCACTTCGGCGCCCACCGCACGCGCATGCCGTTCCAGGTCGTCGGCCAGTGGTGCGAAGCGGTCGCTCACGGCGTCCTGGACGGGTTCCAGCCCATCATCCTGCAGTGCCGCGGGTCGGGGCAGCTCGATGTGGGCCACCATGTCGCCTCGTGCATCGAACCCATCGGCCCGGTACAAGGGGTGGCCCTTCGCGTAGGTCCATAGCCCCGTGGCCTTCTTCCACGCGCTTTGCAGCCGCAGCACCAGCAGCCCGGCCATGATCCGCGGGCGGTCCCACCAGGGCACGAAGCGCAGCGCATCGGGGTGGCGGTCCACCATCTGATACAGCACCTCGTGGTCCTTTACCGGATCCGTGTAGTTCGATTCCTCCAGGGCCACGATCACCAGGTCGCCGGGCCCCATGAAGCGGACCGCTTCGTTCTTCATGTAGCCGAAGCCGAGCCCGGCGTGCAAGGCCAGGTTCACCACGGGCATGCACAGGGCCTCTTCCACCGTGCCGCTCGCCACGCCGAAGGCCACGTTGCTGCCGCCCACCAGCAACACCTTGGGCGATCCCACCGCCCGGGCGCGCGCATGCTTGGCGATGGACGCCGCGGTGAAGTCCACCGGGGTGACCGGCGGCCCCGACCAAGCCACCAGGGCCAGCACCGCCAGCAGCAAGGCGCCGAAGGCCATGGCCCGGCCCAGGAAGCGGAACGGTGTGCGGCGGTCCATGGGCTCAGAACTGGAAGTAGATGAACTCATGCGAGGTGCTGAGGTCCACGTGCAGCAGCAGCACCAGCACCAGGGCCATGTAGCAGACCCAGCGCGCGGGCGGGGCGAAAGGCAGGCCGGCCAGCGGATGCGGAAGCGTGCGGCGGGCCCACTCCACCGCCACCAGCAGCGCGATCATGGCCATCTCCGGGCGCCACAGGTAGAGCAGCACCGCGCCGGGGCTCCACGCGATGTGCGCGACCATGCCCTTGCAGTAGGCCACGGCATGCCCCAGGTCGGCGGCGCGGAAGAACACCCACGCCACGGTGACCAGCAGGAAGGTGAACAGGATCCGCGGCAGGTCGCGCGGCGCGGGATCGTCCTTGGCGGCCTTCCCGCCGCGCACCACCATGGGCACGTGGAACAAGCCGTGCAGCACGCCCCAGCTGATGAAGGTCCAGTTGGCGCCGTGCCACAGCCCGCTCACCGCGAAGGTGATCATGATGTTGCGCATGCGCCCGGCCTTGTTGCGCCAGCCGCCCAGGGGCAGGTACACGTAGTCGCGGAACCAGGTGCTGAGGGTGATGTGCCAGCGGCGCCAGAACTCGCTGACGGAACGGGAGAAGTACGGATAGGCGAAGTTGCGCGAGAGCTGGAAGCCGAAAAGGCGCGCCATACCGATGGCCATGTCGGAGTAGCCGCTGAAGTCGCCGTAGATCTGGAAGGCGAAGAAAAAGGCGCCGAAGAAGAGCGTGATGCCCGAAGTGCTCGCAGGGTCCAGACTGAAGATGTGGTCCACGATGGGTGCGCAACCATCGGCGATCACCACCTTCTTGAACAGGCCCCAGAGCATCTGACGCAGGCCGTCGCGCGCCTGGTCCCAGTTGAATTCGCGCCGGGCCAGGAACTGTTTCAGCAGGTTCTGCGCACGCTCGATGGGGCCGGCCGCCAGTTGGGGGAAGAAGCTCACGAAGGCCATGAAGGCCACCGGGTCGCGCGTGGGCCGCAGTTGTCCGCGACGGATGTCGATGGTGTAACTGAGGGTCTGGAAGGTGTAGAAGCTGATCCCCACCGGCAGGATGATCCGCAGCGTGTGGATGTGCGGGTGGAAGCCGAGGAGCTGGAGCAGGTCGGCGAACTCGGTGATGAAGAAGTTGAAGTACTTGAAGAAGCCGAGGATGCCGATGCTCACCCCCACGCTGAGCCACATCAGGCGGCTCTTGGTGCGCTCGTTCTCGGTGGCGGCCATGCGCAGGCCGATGATGTAATCGGTGATCGAACTGATGAAGATGAGGCCGAGGAAGCGCCAGTCCCACCAGGCATAGAAGAACCAGCTCGCCGCCAGCACGAAGAGGTTCTGCGCGCGCAGGGTTCGCCGGAAGAGGCCCCAGTAGAGCACGAAGACCACCGGCAGGAAGACCAGGAAGGCGAAGGAGTTGAAGAGCATCCGCAGGCACCAGAAAGACGAAGGCCGCTACGGCGAAAGTAGCGGCCTTCGTTCAGTACGGTGTGCCGGTCAATGCTGATGCCCGCCCGGCCCATGCACATGGCCGTGGGCCAGCTCCTCCTCGGTGGCATCCCGCACATCGGTGATCTCCACGTTGAAGTGCAGCGTAACACCGGCCAGGGGGTGGTTGCCGTTGAGGGCCACCATGCCGTCCTCCACGTTGATCACGGTGAACACGCCCATCTCGCCGCCCTCGTTGCCGGCCTGGAACTGCATGCCGGGCTCCACTTTCTGGCCACCGAAACGGTCCATCGGCACCTTGTGCACCAGGGAGGGGTTGATCTCGCCATACCCTTCCGAGGCGGGAACCACGGCCTGCACCTTGTCGCCCGCCTTCTTCCCTTCCAACTGGCGCTCCAATCCGGGCACGATCATCTGATGGCCTTGGATGTAAGCGAATGCGTCGCGACCGGCACTGGTGTCCAGCAACTGGCCATCGGGATCGTTCAACGTGTAATGGAACGATACCACGGAGTTCTTGGTGATCT
Organism: Flavobacteriales bacterium; assembly: GCA_034002325.1. Lineage (GTDB taxonomy): Bacteria > Bacteroidota > Bacteroidia > Flavobacteriales_F > PHOS-HE28 > PHOS-HE28. The sequence continues at coordinate 10,623 of JAVFAQ010000018.1, forward strand.
GCATGGGCGCAAGGTAGGAGTTGGTGGGCGTTGGACCGGACGCCAAGTGGTGGTGTCGGCATCCCGGCACGGTCCCGAAAACAACGAGGCCCTGCTGGTGTGGCAGGGCCCCGTGGGATCTCGGCGAAGAGCCGCTCACTCTTCGGAAGCCGGCGGCTCGGTGTTGGCCGCATGGGCCTTGCCCGCGCAGCCGGCCCCGGCCTTCGCCTTGCCCGCGCAGCAGCCGGCGGCCTTGGACCCGGGAGCGGCAGCGGTGGTCGCTGCGGTGCCGGCTTCGGCCTTGGCCCCGTGGCGGCCGGGGGCGGGGGCCACGGGGTCGATGGTGGCCGCGGCGCTGGCTTGGGCCGAGGCCTTCGCCTTGCTGGCGCAGCAGCCGGCCTTGGCCGCCTCGCCCTTGGCGCAGCTCTTCATGGTCTCGGTGGCCTCGGCCTTCGGCGCGTCGGTGGCGGTGGATTGGGCGCTCACGGTGCCGGTGAAGGCCACGAAGGCGAGCAGGGTCAGGAACTTTTTCATGGATGGGGTTTAGTGTGCGGCGCAAAAACAAAGTTCGGGCCGATCGGTCCGTGCCCGCAAGGTAGGCAAACGCCGCAAGCCCGAACTTCGCGCCGATGGCCAACGACAAGCTCTTTGCCGCCTTCCCGCCCGCCACGCGCGCGCAATGGGAGGCCGTGATCCAGAAGGAACTCAAGGACAGGGACCCCGCCACCCTGCAAGTGCGCGTGGGCGATGCGCTGCTCGCGCCGTTCCACACCGCCGATGACGACGGGCCGCGCGGGGAGCGCCGCCGGGGCTTCCGGCGCAACGACAACCACTGGCGCTGCACCGTGGCCGTGGATGCGACCGCCCCCGATGCCCACGCCCGCATCATGGAAGCCCTCAACGGCGGCGCCGACGCGCTGGAGCTCCTGGGCAGATCGACCGACCTGCGCGCCTTGCTGAAGGATGTGTACGTGGGCGCCATCGACCTGGCGCTGGACGGCGATGCGGGCATGCTGGCCACCCTGCTTTCCTTGCACCGCGCGCAAGGCACGCCCGCCACCGATGTGAGCATCTGCCTCGGCCTGCCGCACGACACCGACGTAGCCGGCCTGAAGGACAGCATCGCGAAGCACCCGCGCATCCGGCTCTTCAGCCTCAGCGACGGGGCCGTTCGCCAGGCGCCATTCGCCATCCACCCCACCGCCGAAGCCCTGCAACAAGGCAAGGCACTGCTCGACAGGCTCCTTCGCCAAGGCTACACGATCGATGATGCCTGTGCCCGGCTGCAATTCCGGCTGCACCTCAGCGACGACCTGTTCCTCCAAGCCGCCCGCCTGCGCGCCTTCCGCGAAGCCTGGGCCGCGATCGTGGACGAATTCAAGCCCGAGCACGACTGCTCGCACAACACGTGGGTACAGGCCGTGGTCTCCTATCCGGCGGAAACGAAGTCCGCCCACGAGAACCTGATCCGCGCCACCCTGCAGGCCGTCAGCGCGATCACCGGCGGCTGCGACGGACTCACCATCCCCGCCCCGGCCCTGCCCGAAGGCGATGTCCTCGCGCGGCGCACCGTGCGCAACATCCACCACCTGCTGCGCGACGAGGGTTTCCTGGCCCGCGTGGCCGATCCGTTGGGCGGAAGCCATACCGTGGAGAAGTTGACGGATGTGCTGGTGAAGGAATTCGGTGAGAATGGTGAGAATGGTGAGAATGGCGAGAATGGTGAAGAAGGTGGAAAGGGTGAAAAAGTGCAGGTCGACACTTTATCACCACTTTCTCCACCCTCACCCCTCTCACCCAGCATTGCGAACCGCGAAGAGATCCCCCTCAAGCCCTACTACACCCGCATCGACACCGCCCACCACGAGCACCTGGGCCATGCCGCCGGGATCCCGCCCTACCTGCGCGGGCCGTACGGCAGCATGTACACCATCCGTCCATGGACAATCCGCCAATACGCGGGCTTCAGCACAGCCGAGGAAAGCAACGCCTTCTACCGCCGCAACCTAGCCGCCGGACAAATGGGCCTCAGCGTGGCCTTCGACCTCGCCACCCACCGCGGCTACGACGCCGACCACCCGCGCGTGAAAGGCGACGTGGGCAAGGCCGGGGTCAGCATCAGCAGCGTGGAGGACATGAAGGTGCTCTTCGACCGGATCCCGCTGGACAAGATGAGCGTGAGCATGACCATGAACGGCGCCGTGCTGCCCATCATGGCCTTCTTCATCGTGGCGGCGGAAGAACAGGGCGTGCCGCCGGAACTGCTGCAAGGCACCATCCAGAACGACATCCTCAAGGAGTTCATGGTGCGCAACACCTACATCTATCCGCCGGGGCCCAGCATGCGCATCGTGGGCGACATCTTCTCGTACTGCGCGAGGAAGATGCCCAAGTTCAACAGCATCAGCATCAGCGGCTACCACATGCACGAGGCGGGCGCGCCTGCGGACCTGGAGCTGGCCTACACCCTGGCCGACGGCCTCGAATACGTGCGCACGGGCATGGCCGCCGGCATGCCGGTGGATGCCTTCGCGCCGCGCCTCAGCTTCTTCTGGGGCATCGGCATGGACCTCTTCATGGAAGTGGCCAAGTTGCGCGCGGGTCGTCTGCTGTGGGCCAAGTTGCTGCACGAGGTCGGCGCGAAGGACAAGAAGAGCCTCGCGCTGCGCACCCACTGCCAGACCAGCGGCTGGAGCCTCACCGCGCAGGACCCGTTCAACAACATCGCACGCACCACCGTGGAAGCGCTCGCGGCCGTGCTGGGCGGCACACAGAGCCTGCACACCAACTCGCTCGACGAGGCCATCGCACTGCCCACCGACTTCAGCGCCAAGATCGCCCGCGACACGCAGCTCTACTTGCAGAAGAACAGCGGCATCACCCAATGGATCGATCCGCTCGGCGGCAGCTACTATCTCGAAAGCCTCACGCACGAGCTGGTCCACAAGGCGTGGGCACGCATCCAGGAGGTGGAAGAGCTCGGCGGCATGGCCAAGGCGATCGAAAGCGGCCTGCCCAAAATGCGCATCGAAGAGGCCGCCGCGAAACGCCAGGCCCGCATCGACACCGGCAAGGACCGCATCATCGGCGTGAACGCCTTCGAGGCGGCGGAAGACACGGCCATCGAACTGTTGGAAGTGGACAACGCGCGGGTGCGGGAACAACAGGTGGAGCGGCTGAAGCGGGTGCGGGCGGAAAGGGATGAGAAGCAGGTAAGGGAAGCGTTGGAGGCGTTGACGAAAGTTGCCAGTTGTCAGTTGTCAGTTGTCAGTCAAGCACGCGACACCAGCAAGCCGGCCACAGCCGGGGAGCCTGGCAACGGACAACTATCAACTGACAACCTGCTCCACCTCGCCATCACCGCCGCTCGCGCCCGCGCCACCCTGGGCGAGATCAGCGATGCGCTGGAGAAAGCCTTCGGCCGCTATGCCGCCGTGCCGCGCGCGATCAGCGGCGTGTATTCCGCAGAAGCCATGCAAGACACCGAAATGAAAGAGGCCATGCGCCTTGCCGATGAATTCGCGAAAGCCGAAGGCCGCCGCCCGCGCATCCTCGTGGCCAAGATGGGCCAGGACGGCCACGACCGCGGCGCCAAGGTGATCGCCACCAGCTTCGCCGACATCGGCTTCGACGTGGACATCGGCCCGCTGTTCCAAACCCCGCAGGAGGTGGCCAAGCAGGCCATCGAGAACGACGTCCACGTGCTGGGCATCAGCAGCCTCGCCGGCGGCCACAAGACCTTGGTGCCCGAGGTGATCAAGGAATTGCGTGAGACCTACAACCGCCCCGACATCCTCGTGGTGGCCGGGGGCGTGATCCCACCCAACGATTTCGAGTTTCTGAAAGAAGCGGGCTGCTTCGACGTGTTCGGGCCGGGCACGAAGATCCCGAAAGCGGCGGTGGGGATCATCACCCGATTGCTCGGACACCGATCCTGATCCCTGCACTTGTACCGTCGACCCCCTGGGTCGACATACCCCTACCTTCCATGGCATCTCGCTCATGGCCCCCACCTTCCACAAACACCCGCGCTTGCGCGACCGCGACTACACACGCGGTGCGTACTTCGTGACGATCTGCGCAGCCCGGCGCGGCGACATCTTTGGGCGGATCATGGGCACGGGCACCGATGCGCGCATGGAATTGAACGACGCGGGCCTGATCGTATTGGATCGCTGGAACGCGATCCCCGAGCACCATGCCGGTGCCCGGCTGGATCAATTGCAGATCATGCCGGATCATCTGCATGCGATCATCGTATTATATCCGCCGGGGGGTATCGGGGCCGTTGGGTCGACCCAGGGGGTCGACGGTGCAGGTGCGTTGGACGGACCTCGTGCAAGGCCGAAGGGTCCGAAGCCGGGGTCGTTGGGGGCGATCATCGGTGCATTCAAGTCGGTGACGACGAAACGGATCAATGCCGCGTGGGGCCGTTCAGGGGGCGCCATCTGGCTGGATGGCTACCATGATCACGTGATCCGCAGGCAGGGTGGCGAATACGGCCGCATCGCGCAATACATTGCGGAGAATCCGGCGAAGTGGCGGTAGTTGCCGTGCCCGCCAACCCACCCGGCCCAAGCCCGGAAACCGCACTTCAGCGTCCTGGCCTGATGCTCATTCGGACGGAGCTGCGGCCCGGCCATAATCATGGCACCCTCAGCCGACCATTCTCCACCATCACCTCATATTAGCCCGACTATTCTAAAGTGATGCTTACGAATAGTCGGCACGGATAGTGCCCTGCTCGCCCTCAGCCCGCGGGTCACGGCCATTCCGTGGAGCGCGCTGTGAATGGCCGATCCCGCCTTCAGTGCCGGGATCCGCAGCGGTGGTATGGAACATGCGGACGTAAGCTGCCGGGAGGTGACCGCGCCGGGGACGAGGATCCCGAAGGCGGCGGTGGAGATCTTGGAGAGGTTGATGGGGTGAGGGGGAGCGCCACTGAGCCCAAGCCCACCGATCACACGCGCCAATCGCCGGGTGCTGAACGCGCATAGTCCTTGATCCCGATGGCCGCGAAATGCCGTGTGGCAGAACGGAGCTTCGCCAGTTCGCTGGGCCGCAATTTGCTGTCGTCGGTGGTGCTCTTGGTCTCGCGCACCATGTAGATCCGATCCTCGCCCTTCACCTGCTTGATGATCGCCCAGTCGGGGTTGTAATCGCCGACCGGCGTGGGTACCTTGAACTTCTCGGGCAGCTTGAGGAACAACTTGATATCCTCGCGACCATCCAGCAATTCCGCGAACTCCCGCTCCACGTCCGAGTCGTACACCACGTAGTCGAAATCCGTCTTCTCCTGGTTCCGCACTTGGTACAGCTGGTCAACGAACCGGTCCTTCTCCTCGGCCCCATCGGCCTGTAGCTCGCGCAGCTCGTACAGGGAGCCGTTCAGCTTCTCGTACTGGATGCCTTCCACCACGATCTTGGCCAACTCGCCTTGTATGCAACGCCGCACCATGGCGATGAAGTCGTTGGGGTTGCGGATGAACTCGTCCAGCTTGCCGCTACCGAGGAGCATATCGACGAGTGTGCGGCGTGTGAGCGAGGTGGCCTGTTGCAGTTCACCGACAATGTCCGGCAAGTCGTATCCGCCTTTCAGCACGGCGCTTCGTGTGCCTAGCGCATGGCCCTGTGTGCCTCCACGCAGCACCTTCATGCCAGCGCGGGTCACTTCGATGCGCAACGGGGCGATGGACGGTTCACCTTTGATGGCTGCCACCGCGTTGGCGATCAGCGTATCCCGGTTCACGGAAACGCGATAGGTGGTACGCTGGCTGATCGTGTTCCAAAAGTGCTTGAACAACTCGGTCGAGTATAGCTGCTTGTTCAGTTTCAACCGTTGTCGCTTGCTGCGTGGCTTCACGTACTTCTCCATGCTGGCGTTGCGCACCAAGCGGACGACCTCTTCTTCGTACGGCACGAACTTTTCCGGCAGGTGCAGCGAGAAGCCTTCGGTGTCCGGCAAGAATTGCGCAGTGACCTTGCCCTCTTTGATGAATCCCTTGCCTTCGAGATGATCGAACACCTCCTTTGACCATTGGTAGCCGAAGATCTCGTCGGTCATCGCGCCATTATTGAGTCGGCCACTATTTGTTGACATCATGCGGCGTATTTAGTGGTGTCCTTTTTGAAGAAGCCAAGGACGATTTCCGGGGTCCGCTGCAAATGCCTCAGATGGGCGGAAGCCACCTTCTCCA
>JAVFAQ010000019.1:0-16776 GCA_034002325.1 Flavobacteriales bacterium
CTGGGCGTTTTCCAGGGCTTACCGGATGTTCCTTGGCTTTTCCATGGCCCCGCGATGCTCCGCGATGATAGGGAATTTCGCCACTTTGTGGTGGGAATTGCGCCACGCCATGGCGAAATACCCACCAGCGTGACCGCCGGGACCGGGGCGTCGGGCGATCGCCCGCCGGCGATGGGCCCGGCACGCCGATCTTCGCGGCATGGACTTCCTCGCCCTGGACTTCGAGACGGCCACCTCACGGCCCGACAGCCCGTGCGAGCTGGGCATCGCGGTGGTGCGCGACGGCACGGTGCGGGAGGTGCGCAATTGGCTCATCAAACCTTGGCAGTGGCCGTACTTCAGCCCGTTCAACGTGGCGGTGCATGGCATACGCCCGCAGGACGTGGCCGACGCCCCCACGTGGGAAGGCATCTGGGCGGAGGTGGCCGACCTGCTGCATGGCCGCACCGTGGTGGCGCACAACGCCGCTTTCGACATGGGCGTGCTGCGCAGCACCCTGGCCCACCATGGCCTGCCGCACCCCACGTTCCGGTATTTCTGCAGCGTGAGCATGGCCCGGCGCGTGTGGCCGGGGCACCGCTCCTACGGTCTGCGGCCGATGTGCGACCTGCACGGCATCGGGCTGGTGCACCACCGCGCGGGCAACGATGCCGAGGCCACGGCCCGGCTGGTGTTGCGCGCCGTGGAGCGATGGCCGGCCATGGACATCACCGGGTTCTTGACCACTGCCCGGGTGAAGCTCGGTGCGTTCTATCCCGGCGGGCATCGCACCCCGGGCGGCCGCGTGGCACGCACCCCGACGGGGTAGGGCTCACTCCACCGGCGCGTACATCTTGCGGATGCGCATCAACGGGCCGGGACAGTGGGTGGTGTGGCAGTTGGCGCAGCTCTGCACCAGGGCGTTGAACGCGCGCGTGCGATCGGCCGGGAGGGCGGCGTACAGGCCGTTCAACTTGGCCAGGTAATCTTGCCCGAAAGTGGGGTAGGTGATCGGGTCGATGTGCATGCCCGGGGTGGGGGGGGCGGTGAACAGGCTGTCCACCCCGGTGGGGCGCGGGGGCAGCTCCCGGCCGTGGGCCAGGTGCGCCTTCACGGAGTCCACATGGTCCGCCATGCGGCGCATCAAGGTGGCCAGGGGGCTGGCATCGTCCGGGTCATCCGGCATTTCGGCCGTGGCGGGGACCGTGGCCGCGGACCGGGTGGGCGCCGGGCCGCCGAGGATGCAGCCCGCCACGACCAGCGCCGGCAGCAGGATGGTGAGGTGCTTGCGCATGCGGTCGCAAGTTAGCGCACCGCAAGCCGGCACGCGCGTCGTGCGGAGGGGAGCGATTATTGACCAACTTCGGGCCATGGGACCCGCCTCGCCACCGCCCGTCGTGGACCAGCGCAAACGCATGCTCACGGCCGCCATCCTGCCGGGGCTGACGGTGGTGGTGTTGTGGGCGGTGTACCTCTTGGACCACGGCCTGGGGCTGGACCTGCACCGGTTCGGCGTGCTGCCCCGGGAGTGGAAGGGCCTGGTGGGCATCATCGCCGCACCGTTCCTGCACGGCGACCTGAAGCATCTCTTCAACAACTCGGTGCCCGTGTTCGTGCTGGGGTGGGCGCTCATGTACTTCTACCCGCGCGTGGCCGGGCCGGTGGTGCTCGCCACGTGGTTGCTCACGGGGTTGTGGGTGTGGATCAGCGCCCGGGCCAATTATCACATCGGGGCCAGCGGCGTGGTCTACGGCTTGGCGGCCTTCCTCTTCACCAGCGGGGTGCTGCGCCGCCAACGCACGCTCATGGCGCTCTCGTTGCTGGTGGTCTTCCTGTACGGCGGCATGGTCTGGGGGTTGTTCCCCATCGTGCCGCGCATCAGTTGGGAGAGCCACCTGTGGGGGGCGGTGGCCGGCGTGTGGCTGGCCTGGATGTACCGCAGGGTGCCCCCCGCCGTGACCGACCCGGTGGCCGTGCATGCCGACGACGATGATGATGATGACGATGATGCGCCGCCGCCCGACGACCATCGGCCCGGCCCGCGGAGGACGCTGCGGATCGTGTACCACATGGACCCCGGCGACGAGGTGGACGATGAGGAAATGGCCTGGCGCCGTGACCTGGCGCGCGGGCAGGAACCCCTGGACCCCGACAGCACCACGGATACCTGGTACGACGAGGACGAGCGCTTCTGAACCCGGTCAGGGCTGGTCAGCGTCCGCACCTGCGGTCAGCGTCGCCAGCACCTGCTCGCCCTTCCGCAGGGAAAGCAGGCCGTCCACGAAGGTGTAATTGTCCACCTCGGACAGGGCCTTGGTGATCGCGTTCTCCGTCTTCTGCACCGCCTCGCAATACATGCGCGTGGTCGCCAAGCCGGGGAACGTCAGGCGCGCATCGTTCAGTTCATAGCCGCCCATCATCCGGTTGCAGCCGCCGAAGCCCTGCACGCCGTCGTCGGTCAGTCGCAACCAGGGCCGGTCCACATCGGCGGGCATGGCCACGGCCTGGCCGTCCACGGTCCGGAACTCCCATCGGGTGTTCAGCAGGTCGGCCATGGTGGGGCCTTCATTGCGGCATTTGTTGGCCGTGAGCACGGTGAGGGCCAGGGCGAGCAGGATCGGGTGTCTCATCAACGTGGTGGTCGTGCGGGCGGCGGATGCGATCACCGTGCCACGCTTCAATTGTTGAGCATCACCGGCATCACCAGCATGAGGATGTCCTCGCCGGGTTCGCCACTCTCACCGGGCAGCAGGATGCCCGCGCGGTTCGGGGCGCTCATCTCCAGCACCACGTTCTCCGTGTCCAGGTTGCTGAGCATGTCCAGGATGAAGCGGGAGTTGAACCCGATGGTGATGTCCTCGCCCTCGTACGCGCATGTGAGGGCCTCGTTGGCCTCGTTGGCGAAGTCCAGGTCCTCGGCGCTGATCATCACCTGCGAGCCGCTGATGGCCAGGCGCACCTGGTGGGTGGTCTTGTTGCTGAAGATGCTCACCCGGCGGATGGAGCTCAGGAAGGCCAGGCGGTCGATGGTGAGCTTGTTGGGGTTGGTCTTGGGGATCACCGCCTCGTAGTTGGGGTACTTGCCGTCGATCAGGCGGCACACCACCACGATGTTGTCGAAGCGGAAGGCGGCGTTGTTCTCGTTGAACTCCACGGCCACATCGGCATTGGTGGCGCCCAGCACGTTCTTCAGCAGGTTCAGGGGCTTCTTGGGCACGATGAAGCTGGCGGCCTTGGGGGCCTGCACGTCGGTGCGCTTGTACCGCACGAGCTTGTGGGCGTCGGTGGCCACGAAGCGCACGTCCTCTTCGGTGAGCTCGAAGTAGATGCCGCTCATCACCGGGCGCAGGTCGTCGTTGCCGGTGGCGAAGATGGTCTTGTGGATGGCCGTGGCCAGGGTGCCGGCCGGCAGGCTCAGGGTGGTGGCGTCCTCGAGCACGGGGCTCTTGGGGAACTCCGCCCCGCTGAAGCCGGTCATCTTGTACTTGCCCTGGTCGCTGCTGATGTCCACCCCGAAGTGCTTGCCGTCCACCAGGAAGGTGAGCGGCTGCTCGGAGAAGGCCTTGAGCGTGTCCAGCAGCAGTTTGGCGGGCACGGCCACGCTGCCCTTCTCCTTGGACTCCACCTCCATGGTCGCGGTGATGGTGGTCTCCAGGTCGCTGGCCGTGAGGGTGAGCTTCTTGCCGTCGAGCTCGAAGAGGAAATTGTCCAGGATGGGGAGCGTGTTGCTGCTGGCGAGCACACCTTGCAACAACTGGAGCTGCTTGAGCAGGGTGGCACTGGAAACGATGAATTTCATCGGGGGATGTCTCTATTCTTGGGGTCGGGCAAAGGTAGCCGGGGGGTATCGCGGGGGCGGGCGGACTTTTCAACAGCAAAAGGGGGTTATCCACATTCACGCCCCGGGCCGGCGGGCTATTGCAGGAACTCCCGCGGGGCGAGGACGTGGTCGAAGTTGGCACGCTGCACCGCCACGATCAGGCTGTCCTGCACCCAGGCGTACATGTGCCGCTCGTCGTGGGCGAGCCCCGAGGCCGGGTCGGCGGGCCGGTACCAGAACTTCAGGTGGTCCGTTGCCCCGTCGCGCCAGGTGAGGTCCAGCAAGTGGTCGGGCGGCACGCCCAGCAGGGAGTCGCGTTGGGCCGGTGAGAGCGCGCGCTCGATGTACTCGAAGTGCAGGTTGTCAAACCCGGTGAGGTAGCCGCGCACCATCAGGGTGTCCAGCGGCAGCTCGTTCCCCTCCAGGTCCATCAGTTTGTACCGCCCGGGGGCGGGTTGCTCCAACTGGTATGAGCGGCCCGGGTTGCCCGTGCGTTCCATGCGCACACGGGCCAGGGACAGGTCGGCGCCGTGCGGGGTCACCCGGTTCTCGCGCCAATCGTCCAGGTCGGTGTGGAACCGGGTGTTGAGCACGCCGGTGAAACCGCTCATGCCCATGATGAACGGGGTGTTGCTGCGGCCCACGCCGGGCTTTTCCAGCAGCATGTACGTGCCCAGGTGGTCCTTGGACCCGTGGCCCACGATCCAGGTCTTCACGGGCTTCGTGTCGCCGGTGTAGATCTCCACCTGCACCCCCGAGCCGGCCAGGTTGCGCAGCACGGTGGCTTGGGCATTGCGCCCCACCGGGGCCTTCACCTCCACGCGCAGGAAGGTGCGCAGCAGCAGGCCCACGTCGTGCTGGCGCGCGGTATGCACGCCATTGAGCGACCAGGTGTTGTCGGCGCGGCGCCGCAGGTCGATGGAGCGGCCCTCCACGTCGGCGATGAAGATCCGGTCCACCCGGCTGGTGTCCGCGATCATGAAATCGCTCAGTTGGTGGTCCAGCGTGGTGGTGCCCTTGTGGCGCGAGAGCCACCAGGCCGCCCCGCCCAGCAGGGCGAGCACGACGATCAGAAGGATGCGACGGTTCATGCGGTTCGGCTGTTCTTGCGGCGGCGGTGCAGGTGGAAGCCCAGGCCGGCGAGGATGGACAGGACGATGGGCGCCACGATGTTGAACACCTGCCAGCGGCCCCGTTCCCCGGCCACGCGCTGCGGGTCGAGCTGGCGCAGGGTGATGGAGCGGGAGCGGATGCTGATCAGGCTCTGGTCGTCCAGCAGGTAGTTCATGGCGTTGACCACCAGCTCGCGGTTGCCGTAGATCTTGCTGTTGGCGTACCGGTCGAAGCCCAGCATGTAGAACATGCTGCTGTCCGGCGCCACGCGGTTGGCGATCACGTCGCCGTCGCCGATCACCACCATGGCGGTGGGCCGTCCCTTTTCACGGTACGCCACGGCGGGGTCATTGCTGAACTCGGGCGGAAGCCGGTCGGCGAAGGCCGAGGTGAAGGCCCCTTCGAGCAGCACGGCCATGGGGCGGTGCGGTGTGGCGTTGGTCTCCAGGCCCAGGTCCATCCCCACGATCCCCGGGCTCACGCGCACCGGGCTGCGCATCACGCGGGAGTAGGGCGAGCTGGTGAGCAGCACGGTCTTGCGGATCTCCGGCCCGCCCACGGTGTCCAGGCTGCTGGCGAACCGGGTATGCACCGGGTCGATGTTGCCCACGATCGGATGGCCGCTCTGGGGCACCAGCACCGGCTCGAAGTACCAGGGGAAGCGCTCCAGCTTGGGCTGGTTCCCGTACGGCTGCGTGTAGAGCTCGATCGGGGCGCAGCTCTTGTCCAGCACCAGGTCCTTGTTCGCCCGCACCCCGTACTGGAACAGCAGGTCGTCGATGTTCAGCGCCAGGGGCGTGGCCATGGACATCTGGTACTGGCGCAGGCTGTCCAGGTGGGCGTTCATCACGTCCACCGCCCACAGCACCTTGCCGCCGTTCATGATGAACTGGTCGATCACGTACCGGTCGCGGTGGCTGAAGGTGCTGTCGGGCTTGGCGATGATCAGGGCCTCGTAGCGGTTCAGCCGGTAGCCGCCCGCGGGGTTCGCATCGCTCAGGGCGTCGATGCGGTCGTCGATGCGCACCCGGCTCACATGGTACTGCTCGCTCAGGGCGTTGGTGATGTCCGCCACGGCGATCGGGGGCAGCTCGCCATGGCCCGTGAGAAAGGCCACGCGCGGTTTGTTGATGGTGGTGGCCTGGCGGATGGCGCTGGCGAACTCGTACTCCAGGTTGTTGATGGAGCGGTGAACGATCTCGGCATCGGCCGTGCGCAGCCGGGTCTTGAGCAGCTGCACGGGCACGGTCTTGTCCCGGTAGGTGACCAGGGCCCCGGGGAACACGATCTTCTCGGTGACGGACCCCTGGCCCCGCATGCGGATGCTGCTGTATTGCAGGCCCTGCTGCTGCAGGTCGTCGTACACCTTCATCCGCACCGCGTCGTCCGGGCCGGCGCTGGGGTCCACGAATGAGTATTGGATGTTGTCCGGGGCGATCGCCCGCATCTCGTCCAACAGGTCGCGGGTGGCCCGCTCCAGCTGCTTGAGGTCGGCCGGCAGCTCGCCGTGCAGGTACACCTTCACGTAGGCCACGTCCTCCAGCCCGGCCACCAGGTCGTGGGTGGCCTCGCGCAGGGTGTGGCGCTTCTCGCTGGTGAGGTCCAGGCGCAGGCGGAAGAAGGAGCCGATGAAGACCACCAGCAGCACGATGGCCACGCCCGCGCCCAGCTCCAGCAGGTCGCCCGCGCGTTTGCTCCGGTGGCGTGGCGGTCTCGCCGCAGGGTCATGGGCCATCACCAGGCACGGCTTTGCAGAACGGTGCGCGTGAGCAGCAGGAACACGGTGATCGCGCCCAGGAAGTACAGCACGTCGCGCAGGTCGATCACCCCCCGGCGCATGCTCTCGTAATGGGCCGCTATGCCCATGGCCTTGATCGGGCCTTCCCAGCCGCCCATCACCTCGAAGCTGGCCAGCATGTCCAGCCCCATGTACAGGAGGAAGCAGAGGAGCACGGCGATCAGGAAGGCCACGATCTGGCTGTCCGTCAGGGCCGATGCGAACACGCCGATGGCGCCGAAGCACCCGGCCAGGAAGAGCAGCCCCAGGTACGAGCCCATGATGCCCCCGTTGTCCAGCGGCACCCCCGGCATGGAAAGCTCACCGATGCTCCACCAGTAGGCCATGGTGGGCAGCAGGGCGAAGGCCACCAGCACCACCGCGGCGATGTACTTGGCCAGCACCACTTGCAGCTCGGTCAACGGTTTGGTGAGCAGGGTCTCGATGGTGCCCGTGCGGCGCTCCTCGCTGAAGCTGCGCATGGTCACCGCCGGCACCAGGAAGAGGAAGACCCAGGGGGCGATCATGAACAGCGGGTCCAGTTCCGCGTAGCCCATGTCCAGCACGTTGCCCTCGAACACCCAGAGGAACAAGCCGGTGAGCAACAGGAAGACCACCACCACGATGTGGCCGATCAACGAGCCCAGAAAACCGCGGATCTCCTTTCCTATGAGCGCCAACATGCCGGAAGCGGGCGCCAAGATAGGCAGGGGGCCACGGCCGCCGGGCACCGCAGCCTGCGCCGGACGGCACGTTGGTGGGCCGGGGCGGCTCAGAACTCGATCCGCATCTCGGACCGCTTCCGGCGGGGCTTCTTGGGGATCTTTTCGGCGTCCGTCATGCAGTAGTGCTTCACGATGTACGCCGCGTCGCGGTCGCCCAGGTCGGCGCTGCGCCGCCAATCGACGCACGCGGCCCCCTTGTTGCCCAGGTTGTAGTGGCAGTCGGCGCGGTAGTAATGGGCCTCGGGCAGGTTCTCGCCCGCCTCGATCACCTCGGTGAAGGCCGCGACGGCCTCTTCGTAGCGGGCCATCTCGTACAGCAGCACGGCGGCGCTGATCCGCACGTCGATGATCTCGGGCTTCAGCCGCATGGCGGCCTGGATGTCCTCCAGGCCCTCGGCCTCCTTGAAGAGCTCGCCCTTCACCACCCCGCGCAGGAAGAGCGCGTCGGCATGCGTGGGGCGTGCGGCCACGGCCTTGTCCAGGTCGCGCAGGGCGCCCTCGTTGTTGTGCGCCATGTAGCTGGCACAGGCCCGGTTGTACAGGGCGTCCGCATCATTGGGGCTGAGCTTCAGGGCGCGGTCCGTGTCGCGGAAGGCCTCCCTCAACCGGCCCTCGGTCACGTACAGCGCGGATCGGCTCACGTACAGGCGGGGGTCCTGGTCGTCGAGCTTCTCGGCCACCGTGTAGTCCACCAAGGCGCCGTGCATGTCGCCGCCGCGCTGCTTGATGTCGCCCCGCAGCTTGTGTGCGCCGGGCAGCCCCTTGTCCAGGGTGATGGCACTGTCGGCATGGGCCAGCGCGGCCTCCAGGGCGAGCCGGGCGTAGGCGTCGCGGGCCTTCTCCAGTTGGGCCAGGGCCTCGTTCTGGGCGCACAGCAGGGTGGGCAGGAACAACAGGGGAATGAGCAGGGTGCGGGTCATTGTGCGAAGATGGGGATAAACGGTGCGGCGCAGATCCCGTTCCGATCGGCGGGGCGGGGTCACGGCAGCACGGCGGCCTGCTCCACGGTCCAGGCCTCCGCACGCTCGGCGAACATGGCCTTCACCGTGGGCCACACCTCGGCGAACACCGGGCTGCCGCGGTAGGCCGCCAGGGCCTCGGGGCCGTCCCAGCGGCTGTACGTGAAGAACACGTGCGGGTGGTCCGTGCCGCGCAACAGTTCCAGGTGCCGGCACCCGGGAAAGCCCCGGATCCGCGGCGCCCACCCGGCGAACAGGGCCAGGAAGCGTTCGTCCTGGCCGGGCGCGAAGGTCATTTTCACCACCCGTACGATCATCGCGTCCCATGGCGCGGGCCGAAGTCGACCCGCACGGGGTCCTCCTCGCGCACGCCGAAGAGTTGCGCGGCGCCGCCGCCCACGCCCGTGGCGCCCTTGTTGATGGCCACCTCCAAATGGCCGTTCACGCTGAAGAAGGCCACCGGGTCGCCGGGCGCCGCGTCGGCATAGCCCTTGCCGATGCGCGTGATGTCATCGTCCGTGCGCCCGAAGGTGATCCGGAACGGGCGGCCTTTCCCCACCTCGCCGAAGAGCTGCTCGGGGATGTTGGTCATCAGGTTGCCATAGCTGTCCACGTACAGCACCTTGCCCCGGATGCTGTTGGCGTCCACCGCAGGGCGGAACCCGATCTGCTCGCGTATTTGCACGGTCTTGCGGCCGATCACGTCCGGTGTGCCGCCGCGCGCGATGTGGCAGGCGGCCTTCACCAGCACGCTCTTGGTGGGGAAGGTGGCGTGGTCGTCGTCCAGTTTCATGGTCAGCTCGAACGCCTCGTGCGGCCGGCCGTCGAACAGCAGGGAGAAGATCCCGTTGTCCGCCCCCACGAAGTAGTGGCCGTCATGCCGCACCACCAGGTGGGGGGTCTTCCCGTCGGTGTCCGGGTTCACGCCGATGATGTGGATGGTGCCGCGCGGGAACTCCGGGTAGGCGTTGCGCAGCACGAAGGCCGCCTGCGCATTGGAGAACGGCGTGATCGCATGGCTGATGTCCACGATGCGGGCCTCCGGGCATTGGCTGATGATCGCGCCATGCACGGCCGCCACATAGTGGTCCTTGGTGCCCATGTCCGATATCAGGGTGATGATCGCCATCGACGCGCGGCCTGCCTACCTTCGGCGGCCAAAACTACCGGGGCGCCCAGGCCCTGCGTGGGAAAATGTTTCAACAACCCGAAGTTTCCCGTGAGCGAGCGCACCATCATCATTGAAGGCGTGGACCCGGTGGACGTGCTCGGGGCCAACGACGCCCACCTGCGGGCCATCCGCGGGACCTTCCCCAAGCTGAACATCGTGGCGCGGGGCGACAGCCTGAAGGTGACCGGCGCGGCGGCGGACATCGCCCTGTTCGAAGAGCGCTTCGCCCGCCTGGTGGAGCACGTGGCCCGCTACAACGAGCTGCCCCGCAAGGTGCTGGACGACATCATGGGCGGCGATGCGCGCGGCGATGGCGGCGACCCCGATGGCGACCAGGTGCTGGTGTACGGCAACTCCGGCCTGCGCGTGAAGGCGCGTACGCCCAACCAGCAGCGCCTGGTGGAGGCCGTGCGCACCAGCGACATGGTCTTCGCCATCGGCCCCGCCGGCACGGGCAAGACCTACACCGCCGTGGCCCTCGCCGTGCAGGCCCTGAAGGAGCGCCAGGTGCGCCGCATCATCCTCACCCGCCCGGCGGTGGAGGCCGGCGAGAGCCTCGGCTTCCTGCCCGGCGACCTGCGCGAGAAGCTCGATCCCTACCTGCAGCCCCTGTACGATGCGCTCAAGGACATGATCCCCCTGTCGCGCCTGTACCAATACCTCGAAGAGGGCGTGATCCAGATCGCCCCGCTGGCCTTCATGCGCGGCCGCACCCTGGACCACGCCTTCGTGATCCTCGACGAGGCGCAGAACGCCACCCTGCCCCAGCTCAAGATGTTCCTTACCCGCATGGGCCGCAACGCCAAGTTCGTCATCACCGGCGATGTGACCCAGGTGGACCTGCCCGACCGCCACCCCAGCGGCCTGCTGCCCGTGGTGGGGATCCTGGCCAGCGTGCCCGGGATCGCCGTGGTGCGGTTGGACGAGCGGGACATCATCCGCCATGAACTGGTGACCCGCGTGCTGGGCGCCTTCAAGCAAGTGGAGGAGGGCGGCGGGTAGCGCACCGGAGCCCTTGCCCGCCGCGTTCCCCGGCCACCGACAACAGCCATCAACGCCCACCGCACCGCATGCTTCCCGGCACCCTGCTCCGCTCCGACATCCGGCACCCGCTGATCGACCAGGTGTACCGCGGCAAGGTGCGCGATGTGTACACCCTGGCCGATGGCCGCATCATGCTCGTGGCCACCGACCGGATCAGCGCCTTCGACGTGGTGTTGCCGCGCGGCATCCCCCGCAAGGGCCAGGTGTTGAGCCAGTTGAGCTGGCACATGCTCCAAGCCACGGCCGGTGTGGTGCCCAACTGGGCCACCGCCGCGCCCGACCCCAACGTGGTGGCCGGCCTGGCCTGTGCCCCGATCAAGGTGGAGATGGTGGTGCGGGGCTACCTCGCCGGCCATGCCTGGCGCACCTACCAGAGCGGTGCCCGCACGCTTTGTGGGGCCGAATTGCCCGGCGACATGGGCGAGAACGACCGCTTCCCGGCGCCCCTGATCACCCCCAGCACCAAGGCCGACGAGGGCCATGATGAGGACATCACCCCGGAGCAGGTGCTGGAGCGCGGCCTCTGCACGCCCCGGGAATGGGACACCATGCAGCGGTACGCCCTGGCCCTGTTCGATGCCGGCACCCGCATCGCCGCACAACGCGGGCTGTTGCTGGTGGACACCAAGTACGAGTTCGGGCGCGCCCCCGACGGTCGGGTCCTGCTCATCGACGAGGTGCATACCCCCGACAGCTCCCGTTACTTCCACGCCGAAGGCTACGCCGATCGCCAGGAGCGTGGCCAGCGGCAGGAACAGCTCAGCAAGGAGTTCGTGCGCGAATGGCTCATCGCCGGCGGCTTCATGGGGCGACCGGGCGAGCAGGTGCCCACAATGGACGATGCCTTCGTGGCCGGTGTCATGGAACGCTACTCCGGCCTGTACGAGCGGCTCACCGGCCAGGCCCTGGTGCCCGCCCCCGCCCACGACATCAACGCCCGTGTGCAACAGGCGGTGGACGCGTGGCTGGGGTGAGCGGGCGGGGGGCGTCGCGCCGGCCGTGGTGCCGACAAGGTCCTCACTCCCGGGCCCATCGCAGCACGTGCCGCCGGCCATCGGCGTGCGGCTCGGACGCGGCCTTGTGCAACACCGTGGCATCGCAGGTGCGACCATGATATCCGCGAAGGACCGGCCAAGCCCGACCCCGTGCGCGGGGCGAACGCATCCGGTCCGTGTGCCGCACGACCCGGGCAGGGGACGAAGGGTGCATCGTCATCGGCCCGTGGCTCCGAACGCTGTTCCGGGCCGCCAACGGGGAAGTGCGATCGGAAGGGATGATAGAACAGGTCTATAATGTGTTAGGAATTATCAGTTTGATTTATCGGCCTGCTTTTCGGACATTTGCATCCGAATTCAAGGCCGGCCGACAGTGCTGACACCGGTCATTGCCGGGCCCCCGACCGGACCGGACCTTTGCGGCACGGGAGCCGATGACCGACCGCACCCGGCCGCAGCAACGAACGAACAACATAAACCTTCAACCAACGACCAGAAATGCCGACAGAGACGAAAGCCGCCGTGCAGATGAGCCAGCAACGATTCGTGGGACTGGGTTCCCGGTTCCCCGTGTTCAAGAAGACCGCCGTGGTGAGCACCGAGAAAGGGAAGGAGTTCGCCGAGATCAACAGCGACCGGATCACCAACACGCCCGGCCAGTGGACGGTGATGTTCTGGTGGCCGAAGGACTTCACTTTCGTGTGCCCCACGGAGATCGCCGCCTTCAACAAGGCCGTGGGCGAGTTCAAGGACCGCAGCACCCAACTGATCGGGGCCAGCACGGACAGCGAGTTCGTACACCTGGCCTGGCGCAAGGACCACGAGGACCTGAAGGACCTGAAGTTCCCCATGCTGGCCGACACCAGCAAGAGCCTGGCCGAGGAGCTGGGCATCCTCACCGATGATGAGAAAGTGGCCTACCGCGTCACCTACATCATCGACCCGGACGGGATGGTGCGCTGGGTGAGCGCGTACGACCTGAACGTGGGCCGCAACGTGGATGAAGTGCTCCGCGTGCTCGACGCCCTGCAGACCGACGAGCTGTGCCCCTGCAACTGGACCAAGGGCGAGGCCACCCTCAACTGATCATGCGTACCGGAACGGGGAGGGCGTTGCGTCCTCCCCGTTCGCATGTCCGGCCGCACCCTGCGTGTGCGCCGGCCGGGAACGTTCAACCTGAAAAACCATATTTTGACATACCATGGGAACGATCACAAGGGATGAGGCCGTGGCCGGCCTGCTCGAGGAGCTGGCCCTGCCGGCCGACCATGGCGGTGCCGCGCTCGACCTGCTCGGTGCCACCGAAAGCCGCTACGTGCGCGACCTGAAGATGAACATCAAGGCGGTGCTCAAGAGCGCCCACATCGATGCCAAGGGCACCGCGCTGCTGGCCCTGAGCGTGGCCGCCAACCAGAAGAACGACGTGCTGATCACGTATTTCCGGGATCTGGCCGCCACCCACGGGGCCACCGGGGACGAGCTGGCCGAGGCCGTGGCCTGCGCCTCCTTGCTGGCCTGCAACAACGTCACCTACCGCTTCCGCCACTTCGCCGCGAAGCCCAAGTACGAGGAACTGCGCATGGGCCTGCGCATGAACATCATGATGAGCCCCGCCACCGGCAAGGAGTTCTTCGAGCTGATGAGCCTGGCGGTGAGCGCCGTGAACGGTTGCGAGCAGTGCGTGAAGAGCCACGAGGCATCCCTGATCGGGCTGGGCACCGCCGAAGACCGCATCTGGGACGCCGTGCGCCTGGCAGGCGTGGTCGTGAGCCTGGACCGGGTGGTGGCCTGAACCCCACGTCCTGTACACACGAAGCCCCGCTCCGCAGCGGGGCTTCGTGCATGCTGCCCCCAAGGCGGCCCGATCCGGCAATATCGGCAGCTCAAGTCGGGCAGACCTGACGAAATATCATCTTTTGTGCGCAATTCGTCAGTCGGGGGGCATCGGCACCACTTTCGAGGTGGCCGTGGCGAACCATTCACCCAGAACGACCATGACCATCATGAAGTACCGTTCGCCGGCGCACGTGACCACGCCGGTGGACCGCCTGGCCAGCGAGATCTTCGGCCCCGGCTTCGCCCGTTTCTTCGGCGAAGGCCCCTCCGTGCCCGCCCCGCGGGTGAACATCGTGGAGAACGATGACGCCTTCCGCCTGGACGTGGAGGTGCCCGGCTTCACCAAGGACGACCTCACCGCCGAGGTGAACGGCGATACCCTCACCATCCGGGGCGAGCAGGCCACCGAGTCGGGTTCCGAGGACACCCGCTGGACCCGGCGCGAGTTCAGCCACTCCAGCTTTGAGCGCAGCTTCGTGCTGCCCAAGACCGTGCAGGCCGATGCCATCAAGGCCGACCACGTGAACGGTGTGCTGCAGCTCACCATCCCCAAGAGCGAGGCCGCCAAGCCCAAGTCCCGTACCATCAGCATCGACTGAGCGGGCCGGCAGCGAACACAGGCCGGGGGCGCCTGCCGCAAGGTGGGCGCCCCCGCTGCATGGTGGCCGCGACATGATCCTCACCGGAATGTGCAGGCGATCGGCGAACGGATCCGCCGGGCCACTATATTTGCGGCCCGCAAGCAAGTGCGGCATACCGGAGTGGCGGAATTGGTAGACGCGCACGTTTCAGGGGCGTGTGACCGAAAGGTTGTAAGGGTTCGACTCCCTTCTCCGGTACGTGATGATGGGGGTGGACGATGTCCACCCCCGTTGTTTTTTTGGACCGTGTACCAATGATGGCCCAGCAGCGCTTCCACACCACCATGCAATGGCACAACACGCGTGCGGCGCTTTGGGTCGCCGCGTTCCTGGCCCTGGGCGGGGTGATCCTGCTGGCCTTGCGCAATGAACCCCTGGCGCTGTGGGGGCCGCTGGCGGTGGCGGGCCTCATCCTGGCCGTGGCCATCTACCGGGACCGGGGCGATCGCTGCTCTTATGTGCTGACGGACGAGCACTTGGTGCTGAAGCGGAGCAGGGAGCAGATGGTGGTGCCGCTGGGTTCGATCATGGACGCCAGCTTAGTGGACCGCAAGGCGGCCCGCGACTATTTCGGGTCCATCGTGGTGAAGCGCGAGCGGTCCATGCGCCGGCGCCGGCGGCTGCGGCAGGAGTTCCTGCGGTACTGCACGGTGGGGATCGGCCTGCGCCCCTTCGGCCTGGCCCCGGCCCGCAACGGCATGAACAGTGCGCGGCATGACCTGGTGCTGCTCCGCACGCGCGACCACGGGGTGCGGCTGTTGTCGCCGGTCTACAACCAGGACATGGTCTCCGCTCTCACGCGGCACGCCCTGCGGACCGCCCCGGCCGATCAATTGTAGCGCACCCGCTGCCCGATCCGCAGGATGCTGGTGCTGCGGATCCCGTTCAGCCGGCACAACTGGGCCACGCTGCGGCCGTAACGCCGGGAAATGGCGGACAGGGTGTCCCCGCTGCGCACCGTGTGGTACTTGCGCGCGGCCATGTCGGCCTTGGCCTTGGCGATCGCGGCGAAGGTGCCCTTGTGGATGTCGAAGGTGCGCGCCTTCAAGGTGCCGTTCTCCAGGTCGAAGATCTCCGCGGGGTCGATCGGCTGGTCCAGGAAGCGCACCTCGAAGTGCAGGTGGCTGCCGTAGCTGCGGCCGGTGTTGCCGCCCAGTCCCAGGGTATCGCCCGCGTGCAGCAGGTCGCCCGGCTTCACATGGCGCTTGCTCAGGTGGGCGTAGAGCGTCTCCAGCCCGTTGAAGTGGCGCACCACCACCACGTGCCCGTAGCTCTTGTTGTACCGCGAGATGCGCACCATGCCGTCGAAGGCCGTCACCACCGGGTCGCCCGTCCGCAGCTTCAGGTCCACGCCCTGGTGCATGCGGCCTTTGCGCGGGCCGAAGGGCGAGGTCACGTGGCCCGGGCTGGGCATGGCCATGTCGCACTCCTCATGCGCCAGGTGCAGCATCAGCGTGTCGCTGCCCAGATGCACCCCGTCGCGGTGGGTGAAGAGCCGGTCGGTGTTCCAGTGGCAGTAGATGTCATAGCCCGGGATGCGCGCCAGGGAGTCGTTCACGTCCCATACCAGGCCCAGCGCATGGGCGGCCTCCTCGATGTCGGCGCGGGCGTCCACGTGGCCGGCGTCCAGCGCCAGGAACTCGTCCTCGGCGCTTTCCGGGCCGCCATAGGCGGTGGTGTCGGTCTGTGCCTGGGCCATCGCCATGCCACACAGCGGGCCCAGCAGGGAGAGGGTGCGTACGGGGAAAGTGAGCATGGACGGCAAATCTATCCGCCGGTCATACGGAGAAATGCCAACTTTTGTTGATCGGCCAACAACCGGCTGTGGCAAACGTCCCATCGGGGCCGGGCGCAACGGGCCGGGCGCGGCACGGATCTCGTGGGAGGGCGGCAACGGAATGGGACCAACGGGCAGCCATTGGAAGGACCGGACGGAGGAGCTGGGGAGCCGCTTCGCCCAGGTGCTTGTGCTCTACATCGTGGCCTTGTTGCTGAGCCTGCCGCTGTTCATCATCGTGGACCGCTTCGTGCCCGAGATGCACCTGCCCATCGGCGGTGGCATGCGGGTGGACCAGCTGTTGGTCTTCGTCCTGGTGTTCGCCGGCTTCGCCGTGCTGGTGCGGCGCTTCCGGCATGCGGTCATGGCCCTGTTGATCGGCGGCCTGCTGGTGCTCACCGTCACCTCGGTCACCGGCTGGTACACCTTCGGGCGGATGTTCGACGGGTACGCCGACCTGCTGCGCTCGCTGGAGGAGACCACCGGCCAGGTGCCCGTGGCGGCCCATCGTGCGCGGCCCTTCCACCATGCCGACAAGCTGCGCGACCTGGTGCTGGAACCCGCCCCCGAGGTCCGTTCCGCCGCCGTGCGCATGGCCACCGCCCACTTCACGCAGGCCCACGTGCGCGACGACGAGTTTACCCTGGTGCAGTCGTTCAGCATCTTCAAGGAGATCAACTCCAACTGGCGGTACGTGAGCGACCCCAAGGGCCGGGAGTATTTCGCCGCACCGCTGGAGAGCATCGGGCTGATGGCCGGCGACTGCGACGACCATGCGGTGCTCATGGCGGCATGCATCAAGGCCATCGGCGGGCAGGTGCGCCTGGTGCGCACCGAGGGCCACGTGTACCCCGAGCTGCACATCGGCGACGACGCGCGCATGGAACGGGCGGCCCATCTGATCCGCAAGGTGCTCTTCCCCGAGGAGGTGGGCGAGGC